>NZ_JABXEM010000429.1:0-5832 GCF_013372595.1 Myxococcus sp. AM011 | reverse complement strand
GCTCCTCCAACGAGTCTTCGTCCGCCAAGGGCGAGAGGCTGCGCAGGACGAGGAGCATGCAGGCGCGGCGGATGGCGAGCGGCGTGCGCCCCTCCGGCGTCCCGTCCGCCTCGGTGTAGCCCCAGCGCGCGCCCACCGTGACGTTGCCCTCGCCGCGCGGGAAGACGCGGCCATGGCGGAAGGTGAGGCGGGGCCCATCAAAGCCCGGGCCCACCGGAGCACCCTCCACGACCAGGTGCTCCCGCGAGAAGGACACGTCCGCCCCGTGGAGTGCCAGGCGGTAGAGGCGAATGGGGGGCACCGGCAGCCAGAGGGACGGAGTGCCGCGCCCGTCGAGGTGCAACGTCGCCGAGCGCTGCTCGAAGTGCCACCCCGTCACCTTGTCGATGGTGCGCGTCGCCTCCTCGAGAAGGACGGCCAGGCGGGTGTCGCCCGCCATGGCCGGTGTGACGCCCTCGGCGCGCATGTCGGCCACCGTGGCGTACACGTCAGTCCTTCTCCCGCTTGCCGCGGCGCGTGTCCTTCTCTTCGCTGGCCTTCGGCAGGTCCTCCGTCGTCAGCGTGCCGGCGGGCCGCGCCGCACTCAGCTTCAGCTCGTCGCTGGCGCTGCGTTTCACGCGGGCCTCGTCGGCCTCGGTGGTGTCGAGGGCCTTCGCCTCGGCCTCCGTGCACACGTCGAAGGCGAGCGGCGAGTAGGTATCACCGGGCAGTTGGTGCACGGTGCGCAGGTAGTCCGCCACCGGCTTCTCCACTCGGTACCAGCCGCGCTCCTCCTGGAACTTGATGCCGGCATACGTGTAGCGCCGCAGCACGTGGCCGCGGCGCGCGTCGTAGGCCTTGAGTCGGACGAGATAGGAGTTGTCCATGGTGAGCCTCACAACTGCACGTTGATGGCCTTGGCCGTGCCGGACTCCTCGGCGAATTTCGCGTCGAAGCGCAGCGTGGCCACCACCTTCAGCGTGCCCTCGGAGATGTCGCGCGCGGACTCGATGCGAATCTGCCGCCAGATGCCGACGTGGATGTTCTTGGGATTGGTCAGCAACACCGCCGTGCGGTCATTCGTCGCACCGAGGTTCTCCGGCCAGAGGGGGATGGGCCGCACCGGGACGCCCGAGTAGAGGACCGGCGCATCGCCCTCGAGGAACTTGTCGCCGACCGCCGTGGCCCGCTCCGCGAGCGAGTTCCGGTAGTCCAGGTCCGCGTCGACGCTGGTAAGAGGAACCCCATGCTGCTCTTGTCACGGAGGTGCTCCGAGGGCAGCGACTTGAGGAGGTCGCCGAGGACGTCCTTGCTGATGGGCGCGCCGGCCGCGTCGACGACGTTGCTGGTGGCCTGCTTCAGCACGCCATCCATCGTGGCGAGGAAGGGGTCCGCCGAGGCCGTGTCCCCGTTGACGAGGATCTCCTCCATGTCGCGGCTGATGGCATCCGCGAGCATCTCCATGAGCGTCTGCCGCAGCTCACCGCGCTCGATGCTGTCTTCGAGCACTTCGTCGCTGAGTCGGACTTCGCCTTTGAAGAGCTTGGCGTCCAGCTCCACCTGGGAGAGGTCCGGCTTCACGCGCTGGGCGGCGGGGACGGCGGTGGCCTCCTGGGCCGGGCGGAGGATGCGGCTGCCGAACTTCAGCTTGGAGAACTGCTGCTTGGGGGCCGCCATCGGGACGACGGTGCACTGCTGCAGCAGGACGGACTGCTTGATGAGCAGGCGCATGAACTTCTGCGCCTGGGCGGGCTGGAGGATGCCGCCGCCCGCCGTGAGGTCGGCGAGGGCCAGGTCGGCCTTCGCCAAGAGGGTGCTGTTGTCGATACGACTCATGAGGGCTTCCTTGGGCGTTGAGGCTTCCTGGAGCGGGTGGGACGTCAGACGTCGTGGAAGGAGAGGGCCTTGTCGACGCTCTCCCGGTTGAGGGGTTTGTTGAGGTCGAGGGGCCAGCCGACGTCCTCGGCGGCGGGCTTCGGCGGGCGCTCCGCGGGGGCGCTGCTGTTGGGCAGGCCGTGCTGCTTCTCCACGCGCCCCAGTCGCTGGTGCTGCTCCTTCACGGAGCCCTCCAGCGCGCGGACGGCGTCGGTGAGCTTCGTCAGGCCTTCCATGACGCCGGAGGCGTCGGGGCTCGGCGCGGGCGGAGCCGGCTGAGGAGCCGGCGCGGGGTTGGCGGCCTTGGCGCGCGCCTCGACCTCGTCCTCGGAGTCGTCTTCGTCCTCTTCCAGGGCGTCGGCGAGCGCGCGCAGGTGCTGGGCCACCTCCACCACGCGCACACCGTCGATGCCGTCCGTGGAAGCCAATGCCTCGACGAGGGCCGTCACTGCTTCGAGGGCCTGCTGGGCGGAGGCGAGGAGGGCGGCCTCGGCCTTGGACGTGTCCGAGGCGGCGCTGTTGGCGCCCTCGGCCTGCGAAGTGTCTTGGGGGGTGTCGTGCATGTTGTCTCCGTCTCTCTTCACGAGGAGGAAGCGATGCTTGTTGGCGGCTCTGTCGACGAGGGACACCTCCTCCACCACCATGTCGACGAGGCGGTGGACGGAGGCGGGGCCTTGGGTGGTGCTCGTCATGCGGCCTCCGGCTGGGAGTCAGCGGCGGGTGTGTCGGAAGGGGGCTGCTCGGTGGCGGGGGCGGCCTCGGGGAGACGGCGCGCGGTGCCGCCAATGCTGAAGCCCGTCAGTTGCCCGTCCTTCACACGCCCCCAGAGCTCGTCGGAGAGGACGCGCACGGCGAGCAGCCACGTGCCCTTGCGTACCGGCACCTCGCCCAAGGAGAAGTCGACGGGCGCCAGGTAGCTCTCCAGCACCTTGACGTGGCCGTTGACACGCATCTGGTGCATGAGGCCGAGGCCGCCGAACTCCTCCATGAAGCGGTGCGCTGCCTGGCGAATCTCCGCGGCGGAGTAGAGGTCGCCCTGCGCGTCCACCGTCTCCGGCTCCAGGACGACACCCAGGACGTACCGCTCGTCGTCTGGCTCGACGCCCTTGAGGAGGGACGTCGTGGTGGCGAAGGGGGTGGTGCCGGGCGGCTCCTCCGGCTTCCAATCGTCCACGGCGAAGTCGCCGTCACCCTCCAGCGCCTTCGCGGCGGGCTGGTAGTTGGAGACGAGGAGCTGCGTCAGCACGGAGGAGCCGCCCACGCCGCGCATGGCCGCAATCGTGCGAGGCGTGCGAATGCGCTTCACCACGAAGCCGGAGTCCTTCAGCATCCCGGGCAACTTCCCCCGGATGCCATACGTCATGAGCCAGCGGCCCTTGAGTGACTTGAGGACGCCGTAGAAGCGCTCCTCGTCGAAGTCCCCCTCGCCGACGTCGACGTTGTAGCCAGGGTAGGGCGGGTCCAAGAAGAGGACGGTGTCCTTCCCGTCGTACTTGCGGACCACCTTCTCGTAGTCGCCGCCGTACACCTTCACGCGCTTGAGACGCGGGGCGTGCTGCTCGATGCGGGCGAGCGTCTTCGCCTCGACGCCCATGCCGTTGGGGCTGACGCTGCGACCGCGCAGCTTCCCGTAGGAGAAGTGCGTCAGGTAGAGGAAGCGGTGCAGGCGCTCCACGTCCCCCTTCGGCTTGGAGTCGAAGAGGCTCTTGAAGGTCTTCTCGTCGCCGACCCACGGCAGCTTCTTCAGCTTGGCGAGGCCCGCGGGCGTCAGCTTCTGGATGAGCCGGTACGCGTCGGCGATTTCGGGGTCCGCGTCGTTGATGGCCTCGACGTCCGAGGGGGCCTTCTCGAAGAGGACGGCGGCGCTGCCGGCGAAGGGCTCCACGTACGTCTTGTGCGCGGGCAGCATTGCCACCAAGCGCTTCGCCAGGCGCTTCTTGCCAGCAGGGCTGCCCCAGATGGTCTTCTCCACCGGCTCACCCTGGAGGGACTCCAGGACGTGCCGGGCCCGGGCGAGGGCTTTCGTGAGGGCGTCACCCATCCTGGAGGCCCTCCGGGTCGAAGCCCCACGTCAGCTCTCCCGAGGTGGGGAGATTGAGGTCGCGAGGCCAGACGATGGGCGTCGCCTCGGCCTTGGCCGTGGAGGTCGACTCCTGCGTCGTCGTGTTGCCCTCCGGCGTCGGAGGTGAGGTGGGGGGCGGTGTCGAGGTGGCCTGCATGGCGTTTCGTCTCCGGAAGAGACAAAGGCCCGCGGCGCGAAATCGGGGACATCACTTAAGTGACGGCGAGCGTCGTGGTGCGGCAGAGGCCGTGGTACGGCGGGAAGCCCACGCCCGCGTCCGCGAGCTGCCTGTCCGAAGCGAGGGAGCGAAACTCGCCGACGTCGTCGCGGGTGCCGGCGGCCGAACGGAGCACCTCGGCCAGGCGCGTCTCCTGGCCTCCTCGGTTGACGTAGAGGAGCGCGCGCCCCGTGTCCGCGTCGAGGCGCTCGCGCACCCAGGGCAACTCCTGCTTCACATCCTCTGGGCGCTCGAGGGACTCCAGTCGCTCGAAGCGCTGGAGGGCCTCGCCCACTGAGAACGTCTTCCCGTGGAGGAAACGGCACACCTGGGTGGTGGCCTCGTCGAGGACGGCCTCGATGCGGTAGCGCCGGATGCCGGCCTCGGCGTAGCTGCTCACCTGGGCGAAGGAGCGCCCCTGGCCAATGAAGTGGCTCGCCACCACCTCCCAGTACAAGGGGGCTCGCTCGATGAGCGCGCCGCGCGCGGCCCTCTCCAAGGACTCGGCGATGTCGCTTCGCGCAAGGCCTGCCTCCAGCCCCTCGGCCACGAGGCGCCGGGCCTCCTCGCCGAAGGCGTCCAGCCGGCGCCCATACTCGTTCCGCACGAAGTTGCCCTGGGTCCGGACGATGTGTTGGGCCACGCGTCTGTCGACGGCGTTGAAGCGGGCGGCGAGGGCGAGGCCCTGCTCTCTCCGGGCGTGGCTGCGGGTGGACGCCACCACCTCTTCGGCTGCGTCACCGAGGGGCGCTTGGATGCGGGAGGGGATGACGGCTGTCCGCCGGCCAGCAGCCTCCAGGGACTGGGCGACGAGGCGCCTGCGCTGGGCCGCCGTCGTCTTCCTCCAGTCCACGTCGAGGACGGCCACCGCCTCTCGCATGGCATCCACGTCCGCGCGCCCAACGGCGCGGCGAAGGCGCGCGGCAAGCAGGGCCACGGCGCGGTCCATGCCGGCGGCGGTACCGACGTCGAGGGCCTTGGCCACCGGCAGCCGCAGGACGTCCCCCAGCAGGGTTTCCGCCACCGCCCGCGCCTCGTGCAGGAGGAGGAGGCTGTCAGCGGGGGCCGTGCACATGGGGGGGCTCCTGCGTCACCAGCTCCACGGAGCTGCGGCGCTTGGCGCGCACTTCGACTCCTGCCGGAGTGGGGGAGAAGACGACGTCGTGGCTGGCCGCGCACCTGTCACACAGGGCGAAGACGAGGAGGCCGTTGCGCCAGAGCGTCGTCGTCTCCTCCAGGGGCCCGCGCCTTCGGCACATGCGGCACTCCAGGACACCGCGCTCGGCGTCGGCCTGGGCCTGGAGCACCCACGCGCGCTGAAGCTGCTCAGGCGTCATGTGGGTTGCCCCGAGAACCAGGTGTCGAACTCCTCGCGGGGGACGGGGACGTGCTCGGTGTCCATGTACCTGCGGGCCAGCGCCAGGCGTCCTTGGGCCAGGCGCTCCTCCTCGGCCCGAAGCTCTTCTCGCAACCCCAAGAGGCGTTTCGCCTCGCCCAGCAGCGAGCCTTTGTCCTTCTGGGGCTTCAAGTCTTCGACACCCGTCTGAAATGTGTCGCGCAACATTTCAGACGCAAGGTGTCGCTCGGGAAAATGTAGCGGACGACTCAGGCGCCCGCGCCGAGCAGCAGCTTGGGCTGCTGAAGGATGCGCGCTTCCTCGTCTCGCTCCGAGAGGAGCTTGTTGCCGAGGAAGACCGCC
>NZ_JABXEM010000428.1:0-5892 GCF_013372595.1 Myxococcus sp. AM011 | reverse complement strand
GCGGCGGGCACGGGCATGAAGCCCACCACCGTCTTCTCCGAGTCATCCAGCGCGTCCAGGGCGTCATCCGCGTCCGAGCCGAGCGCGTCCAGGCTGGAGAAGTCCTCCTCCACGCCCTCCACGACGGCGTCGGGCGGCGCCTCGACGGGCTCCTCGTCCACGAGCGCGACGGGCTCCTCCGGGTCGGGCGAGGACATGTCGTTGAAGGCCGCGTCCAGATCCAGCTCTTCTCCGGCGACCGCGGGCTCCTCGCCCGTGTCCACGGAGATCTCCTCGCCGAAGTCCGCCGTCATCGGCTCATCGCCGAGCGCGTCCAGGGTGAGGCTCTCGTCCACCAGGTCCTCGGAGACGGGCTGCTCCGGGAAGCCGATCAGCGCGCCCACGCGCTCCGTCAGGAGCTGGCCGTCCACCGGCATGGCCACGTACTCGTCCGCGTGCGCCTTCAGCTTGCGGTGCTGC
Organism: Myxococcus sp. AM011; assembly: GCF_013372595.1. Taxonomy (NCBI): domain Bacteria; kingdom Pseudomonadati; phylum Myxococcota; class Myxococcia; order Myxococcales; family Myxococcaceae; genus Myxococcus; species Myxococcus sp. AM011. Next base: position 5,433 of record NZ_JABXEM010000428.1, on the reverse strand, counting down.
GCGAAACCATCCGGGTTGCCGACGATGACGATGGGGACATTCTTGAGGTCATCGTCCTTCTTCAGCTTGCCGCAGATGAGGTAGCCGTTCTGTCCGGCGGACAGCTCCACGGCCAGCACGACGAGGTCGGGGCGATCCCTGCGAATCTGCTCCACGCTGCCCTTGCCGTCGGCGGTGTCGTCCACCGTGAAGCCGCGTCCTTCCAGGACGGGCCGCAGCGTGGCGGCGAGGGCGGTGTCGCTCTTTTCGACGATCAGGATTTTCTTGGACATGTAGGAACGGCCCGACCTGGGTGCGGCGCGCGCGGGCGCCACGAGTGACGGTGGCACGCGAGGAAAGAAGTGCCATCGAGGCTATCGGCCATGTCAGGGACCGTCAAATGTTCGGGCCGCACGAAAATCCGCCCGCCAAGCAGCCGGGCAGCCGCGATCAGCGCGCTACATGAAGGGCCCTGCGAGCATGCAATGCACGACGTGTTCAGGGATACGAAGCGGGCTCGGCGGAGACAGCGGGGCGCGAGCGCTGGGGCCTCGGGAGTGTTTGATACGAGTAATTCCCGTCAGCCGACTCCAGCGTGCGCGGAGTGCTCGCCACGGTGGTGCCGTGCTCACGCTCATCCAGCATGCGGAGGATGTCGCGCTCGTCCATGTCGGTGACCATCTCGTAGACGACTTCGTGGTCCCGCCAGGTGACGATGTTGAAGCCCTGCGCGGAGTCCACCTCCACCGCGGGCAGCGCCTGGGGCCGTGCGCCGTCCTCGTCGGGGAGGACGAAGACGCCGAGCCGGCGCGTGGGCTCGCCCTCGTCGGGGAGCGTCTCGTAGCTGATGTACGCGACTTCGCGGCCGTTGAGGATGGAGATGCGGCCGCCCAGGGGCTTGGCCTTGGGGAGCTGCGGCAGGGCGACGCGCGCGTCCACCTTGCCCTTGAACCAGGTCTCCAACTGCTCCGGCGCGGAGGAGGCGATTTCGAAGGGGAGCCCGCGCGAGTGGCGCTTGATGATCTCCTCTCGCGCCCGCCGCTGCCGCTCTCCGGCTTGATACGTGTACCAGCCCCCCGTCACCGTCACCACGACGAGGGCGACGGCGCCGGCGCGCAGCCACACGCCATACTGCGCGCGGCGGTGCTCCTGATGGAGGCCTCGGGTGATTCCCGCGCGCAGGGAGTCCGGCGCGCGCATCTGCCTCACGGAGTCACGTGCGGCCCGGCGAAGGGCCAACTGCATGTTCCGCTCGTCCTCCACGCGCCCCTGACAAGCGGCGCACGTGGCGAGGTGGGATTCGAGGTCGACCCGCTCCTCCGGCTGAAATTCGCCGTCGAGATACGGGTACAAAAGCCGTTCGAGTTCCTGGCAGGTCATGGGCGCGCGGTAGGAACCTGTTTCTACCCCGTCTTCTTCCTTTGACGATACTCTTCGAGATTCGCCGGAGTATCGGCCCCGTCACCCTCGTGACGGAAGACCCCCTGGCCCACCGCGTACTCGCGCAGCGTCTTCTGCAGGAGTTTGCGTCCGCGGAACAGGCGGCTCATCACCGTGCCCACGGGGCACTCGAGAATCTCGGCGATCTCCTTGTAGGAGAACTCCTGCAGGTCCGCGAGGATGACCACCAGTCGGAAGTCGATGGGAAGCGAGTCGATGGCGCGCAGCACGTCGTCCGACAGGAGCCTGTCGAAGAAGTACTGCTCCGGGTTGGCCGCGAAGTCCGTCGCGTCCCGGCTGACGAAGCGCTCGTGGACCGCCTCGCGCTCCACGCCCTCCACCACCGTGCGCTCCTTCACCTTCCGCCGATAGCGGTTGATGAACGTGTTCGTGAGGATCTTGAAGAGCCAGGCCTTGATGTTGGTGCCCCGCTCGAACTTGTCGAAGAACCGGTAGGCCCTCATGCAGGTGTCCTGCACCAGGTCCTCCGCATCTCTTTCGTTCTTCGTCAGGCGCAGGGCCGCCGAGTACAGCGGGTCCAGGTGGGCCAGCGCCAGTTCCTCGAATTCCTGCTTCGTCCGGTTGGGTTGTCTGAAATCCAACATGTCCCGCCTTCCAAAGGCCCGAAACAATTGGGGAATGAGTTGTCGCCTGCCCCTCAATGTATGCATGGGAACAGAAGTCGCAACAACGGCTTCCCAGTCACACCCGCCCGTCCGGTCGCTTCGGGTACGGCAGACTCCCGACGGGGTACTTTATTCCCCACCATCAATAACGAAGGGGAGACGGGATGTCGCCATCCGCGTCTCCCCTCCAGGTGGGGCCTCGGCCGTCAGGCCGCTCTACAGGCTACTTGCCGCTGAGCGCGTCCAGGATGGGGCGGTAGTCGTACCCCAGGTCCTTGGCGACGGCCTCGTAGGTGATGTGGCCGTTGTAGGTGTTCATCGCACGGGCCAGGGCGCGGTCGGACTTCACGGCCTCCACCAGGCCCATGTCGGCGATCTTCCGCGAGTAGGGGCGGGTGGTGTTGGTGAGCGCGTACGTGGACGTCTGGGGCACGGCGCCGGGCATGTTGGCGACGCAGTAGTGGACGACGCCGTGCACGACGAACGTGGGGTTGTCGTGGGTGGTGGGCTTGCACGTTTCAATGCAGCCGCCCTGGTCCACCGCGACGTCGACGACGACGGCGCCCGGGGTCATCTCCGCGATGAGGGCCTCGGAGACGAGCTTGGGGGCCTTGCCGCCGGGGATGAGCACCGCGCCGACGACGAGGTCCGCCTCGCGCACGGACGTGGCGATGGACTCCGTGTCGGAGGCCAGCACGCTGACGCGGCCGAGGAACACGTCGTCCAGGTAGGTGAGGCGCTCCAGGTTGACGTCGAGGATGGTGACCTCGGCGCCCATGCCCACCGCCACCTTGGCGGCGCAGAGTCCGACGACGCCGCCGCCGATGACGGTGACGCGGCCGCGGCGCACGCCGGGCACGCCGCCCAGGAGGATTCCCTTGCCGCCGTGGGCCTTCTCCAGCGAGGCCGCGCCCACCTGGATGGCCATCTTCCCGGCCACTTCGCTCATGGGCTTGAGCAGGGGCAGGCTGCCGTCATCCAGCTGCAGCGTCTCGTACGCGACGGCCGCTGCCTTCTTCTTCACCAACGTCTTCGTCAGCTCCGGGTCCACGCCGGCCAGATGGAAGTAGGTGTAGATGATCTGCCCGGGCTGGATGCGCTCGTACTCCGGCGCGATGGGCTCCTTCACCTTGACGATCATCTCCGCGCGCTTCCACACCTCGTCCGCGCTGGCGACGAGCTGCGCGCCGACGCGCTGGTACTCCGAGTCGGGGATGCCTGAGCCGACGCCGGCGTTCGTCTCGACCAACACCGTGTGGCCCGCGCTCGTGAGCGCGCGCACGCCCGCAGGCACCATGCCAACGCGGTACTCACGGGTTTTGATCTCCTTGGGAACTCCGACGATCACGACTGCCTCCGAAAGGGACTGAAAAAAGCGCGCGGACCGTAACGAGGCCCCCTGAGGGAATCAAGGCATCCCCCGAAGCAGGACACATGTCTCCGGTGAGCCCTTGTTACCCCAGAAGGATGACGCGTGGCGTTGAATGCAACGCGTCTCATCGCGCTTCGACGTCGAAAGAGAAGGGGGGCCAGTGATAGTTAGCGTCGCATGACGTCCGCGCCCAAGCTGCTGTTCGCCGACCCCAAGGGGAAGGTGATGGAGCATCCCTACCTGCTGGCCACGCTGCGCAGCGGCGAGGAACTCGTTCCTCCGCAGGACAAGCCCATCCCCCTGCCGTCCGCCGGGCGGCTGGTCCACCTGCCGGGCAGGCTGCCGGTGGGGCAGGACCCGAGAACGGGAGAGCTGGAGCTGGTGCGGGAGATCAACGTCGGCGGCAAGACGTTCACCCCCAACGCGGTGGGCGCGCTCCTGCCACCGGGCTACACGCGCACGTTCCTGCCGGGTGAGGTGAAGGGCAACGGGCCGGTGCTGCCACAGTGGGCCTATACGGCGGCGGCGTGGGGCAAGGACGGGCCGGTGGCGTGGGCCATCCACACGGACCGCCGCTCGCATTGGGACCCGGAGCGCTACTCCACGCCGGACATGAAGGCGCTGGTGGACAAGCACCTGGCGCGCTTCCCGGACAACCGCGTGCTCAAGCAGCTCAAGACGTGCGCGATGCTGTACCGGTGCTTCACGTCGCAGAACACCTTCTATGTCCGCGACGAGGCGGCCATCCCCGCGTCCGTCATGTGCAACGCGCGCTGCGTGGGCTGCATCTCCGACCAGCCGGCGGGCGGTCCGCCCGCGTCGCATGAGCGGATGGATGACGGGCCCACCGCCGAGGAGATGGGCGCCATCGGCCTGTTCCATCTGGAGAACGCGCAGGGCCGCACCATGGTGAGCTTTGGCCAGGGCTGCGAGGGCGAGCCGCTCACGCGCTGGAAGCAGATAGCGGAGTCCATCCGCTACATGCGCGCGCGCACGGACAAGGGCTCCATCAACATCAACACCAACGCGAGCCTCACGCGTGGCCTGGAGGCGCTGCTCGACGCGGGCCTGGATGCCGTGCGCGTGTCGCTCAACGCCGCGTCGAAGGGGCTCTACGAGGCGTACTACAAGCCGGTGAAGTACGGCTGGGAGGACGTGGAGGCGTCGATTGCGCTCGCGCGTGAGCGGGGCGCGTACCTGGCGCTCAACCTGCTCCTGTTCCCCGGCGTCACGGACCGCGAGGGCGAGGTGCGGGCCCTGGAGCGGCTGGTGAAGAAGTACAAGGTGGACCAGGTGCAGACGCGCTCGCTGGCCATCGACCCGCTCCAGTACCTGGATGCGGCGCGCGACGTGGGCGCGGGCGGAGAGCCGGTGGGCATCCGCGAGCTGCTCCAGCGCATGAAGGCGGCGCGGCCGGGGCTCATCATCGGCAACTTCGCGCGCGGGCTGGAGGAACGGGAGAACGCCGCGGGGAAGTGAGGCGCGGGGCCCGTCGAGCAGCGGGGCGGGCCATTGTGGAGGCCGGCCCCCGCGTACTCCGGGACTTGTATCGCTACGCGGCGCTGGGGGGGCCTGAGTCCCTCGTCAGCGCCTACTCGCCGCCAGGCGGCATCAGCTCCTTGGCGACGAGGTTCCCCATGACGGCGTCCTTGGGGATGTAGCCATCGGCGCCGGCCTCGCGGCAGATGCGCTGGAGCTCCTCGACATTCTCGCCGGAGCACAAGAGCACCTTGATGCCCTTGAAGAGGCTGTTGCTCTTGATGAAGCGGCAGAACTGCTCGCCGTTCACGTTGGGCATCCGCACGTCCAGCAGCACCAGGTCCGGACGCGTCTGCTTCTTGAGGATGATCTTCGTGGCCTTGTCGGCGGTGTCCGCGAAATGGACCTCGAAGCCCTTGGCCACCAGGTCCGCCTCGATGATGCGGGCGGTCATCTCACTGTCGTCGACGATGAGGATGCGCGGCTTGCGGCCACCGGTGGTGGGGGCGGGCTTGAGCCCCGTCGAGGCGACAGGGG
>NZ_JABXEM010000427.1:0-5921 GCF_013372595.1 Myxococcus sp. AM011 | reverse complement strand
CCGCCGGAGGACGTGGGGCGTGAGGCGGCGCGGCAGGCGGTGGCGACCATCGGCGCGGTGGACTGCGCGGCGGGCCCGCAGACGGTGGTGCTGGCGCCCGGCTGGAGCGGCATCCTCCTGCACGAGGCGGTGGGCCACGGCCTGGAGGCGGACTTCATCCGCAAGGGCACGTCGCTGTTCGCCGGCAAACTGGGAGAGAAGGTCGCCTCCGAGCTCGTCACCGTCATCGACGACGGCACGGTGTCCAGCGGGCGCGGCTCCATCAACATCGACGATGAGGGCACTCCGGGCGAGCGCAAGGTCCTCATCGAGAACGGGGTGCTCAAGGGCTACCTCTACGACACCCTCAACGCGAAGCTGATGGGGCAGCGCTCCACGGGCAGCGGGCGGCGCGAGTCCTTCCGGCACCTGCCCATTCCGCGCATGACGAACACGTTCCTCGCGCCGGGCAACCACCACCCCGGCGACATCCTCAAGGAGGTGAAGCGCGGGCTGTACTGCGCGACCTTCGGCGGAGGACAGGTGGACATCAGCAACGGCAACTTCGTCTTCGAGGTGAGCGAGGCGTACCAGATTGAAGACGGCAAGCTGGGCCGTCCGGTGAAGAACGCCATCCTCATCGGCGTGGGGCCGGAGGCGCTGAAGAACGTGTCCCGCGTGGGGAATGACCCGCAGCCAGACCCGGGCATGGGCGTGTGCGGGAAGAACGGGCAGTCGATACCGGTGGGCGTGGGACTGCCCACGGTGCGCATCGACAACGTCACCGTCGGCGGAACCCAGGTCGGTTGAGAGAGAGCGCCAGACACCATGGACTACCAGAAGCTCGCGAAGAAGATTGTCCAGCGCGCCACGAAGAAGGGCGCCAGCCAGGCGGAGGCGTTCCTGGAGGTGGGCCGCCAGAGCAGCGTGCGCGTGCGCGAGGGACAGATTGAAGACCTCACCCAGTCCACGTCCAAGGGCGTGGGCTTGCGCGTCGTGGTGAAGGGCCGGCTCGGCTTCGCCTTCACGTCGGACTTCGAGCCCTCGGGCCTGGACCTCCTCGTGGACCAGGCGCTGAAGCTGGCCCAGGCCGCCGCGCCCAACAAGCTCAACGGCTTGCCCGGCGTGAAGGAGCTGGGCCGCTTCGGCGACACGGGCGAGCTGTACGACGCGGCCGTGGCCAACCTGCCCGGCGACTGGAAGGTGAAGGCCGCGCTGGAGATGGAGAAGGCGGGGCGCGCGGAGGACTCGCGCGTGACGACATTCAACGCGGTGGGCGCCGGGGACTTCGTGTCCGAGGTGTACGTCGCGTCGTCGGAGGGCATGGCCGGGGGCTACTCGGGCACGTACGTGTACCTGTTCGCGATGCCGGTGGCCGCAGCGGACGGCCAGCTCCAGAAGGGCTACTGGCTGGACTACAAGCGCTTCCTCGCGGACCTGGAGCCGCCGGAGTCCATCGGCCGCGAGGCGACTCGGCGCGCGGTGCGGATGCTGGGCGCGAAGCGCGTGAAGACGCAGCAGGTGCCGGTGCTCTTCGACCCGCTCGTCACCGCGTCCTTCGTGTCGGGCGTGGCCAGGGCTGCCAGCGGCAACGCCGTGCACCAGCAGGCCAGCATGTTGGCCTCGCTCCAGGGCAAGCGGCTCGCGAGCGAGCACGTCACGCTGGTGGACAACGGCCTGCTGCCCCGGGGCCTCTCCACGGCGCCCTTCGACGGAGAGGGAGTGCCCACCCGGCGCACCCCCATCATCGACCGGGGCGTGATGTCGAACTTCCTCTACGACGCCTTCACCGCGCGCAAGGCGAAGGCGCGACCCACGGGCAACGCCAAGCGCGGCTACAACGCGCAGCCCTCCATCGGCACCAGCAACCTGTATCTGGAAGCGGGCACCACTCCGCCCGAGCAGCTCATCCGCGAGGTGGACCGGGGCTTCTACGTCACGTCGCTGCTCGGCCACGGGGCCAACCCCGTCACGGGAGAGCTGTCCGCGGGCGCCAACGGCCTGTGGATCGAGAACGGCGAGCTGACGCACGCGGTGCAGGAAGTCACGGTGGCCGGCAACGTCTTGAAGATGCTCCAGGACATGGACGGCATCGGAAACGACCTGCAGTTCCGGGGTGGCACGGTGGGCGCGCCCACTGTCCGCTTCCGGCAGCTCACCCTCTCGGGAGAGTAGCCCTACCTCCCGCGTCCCTTTAGCGTGGGCGACGCGAGAGGCCACCCTCCCCCACTCGTTGGGGGAGGCGCATGTCAGGGCCTCCGGCTACACCTTTCGTCCGCAGCGCAGGAGGGCGCACCCATGGCAGCGAAGTCCGCACGGAAAAAGACGGCCGCCGCCCCGAAGGCGAAGCCGGCAAAGAGCAGCACCCCTCGCAAGCCCCGCCGCAAGAAGGCGGACCCCAGGTCCCGGGGCCTGACGCCCGCGGACGTGGCCAGCGACTCGGTGGAGTACCCCATCGAAATCCTCGAGGCCGTGCGCACCGATGGCGGCGAGGTGCTCGGCGTCTACCGCGAGCCGTTGGGAGGCCACCCGGTGGTGCTCGCGGTGCTGCCCATCGACCTGGTGGAGCCCACGCCGTATCAGCGGGACTTGTCCGAGCCCCACGTGAAGCGGCTCGCCAGCGCCATGGAGCGATTGGACCGGTTCCTGGACCCCGTCATCGCCGTGCGCAAGGACGGCAAGTACTGGACGCCCAACGGCAACCACCGCCTGCACGCGAGCAAGTTGTTGGGCGCCAAGTCCATCATCGCGCTGCTGCTCCCCGACGAGGACGTGGCCTATCAAATCCTCGCCCTCAACACGGAGAAGGCCCACAACCTCAAGGAGCGCTCGCTGGAGGTGGTCCGCATGTACCGGGGCCTCGTCGGCGCGGGCCGCGCGGGCAAGGAGACCGCCTTCGCGCACCTGTTCGAGGAGCCCGCCTTCGTCACGCTGGGCGCCGCGTACGAGAAGCGCCCCCGCTTCTCCGCGGGCGCCTACCACCCCTTCGTCAAGGTGGTGGAGGACTTCCTCGACAAGCCGCTCGTCGACGCGCTCGCCCTTCGCGAGGCCCGGGCGGACCGGCTCCTGGAGCTGGACGACGCAGTGGTGGCCGTCGTCAACGGCCTCAAGGAGCGGGGCATGCAGAGCCCCTACCTGAAGAACTTCGTCGTCGCCCGCATCAACTTCCTGCGCTTCCGCAAGAATGGCGGCAAGCCCGACTTCGACGAGACGCTGGACCGGATGCTGGCCAGCGCGCTCAAGTTCAACCTGGAGTCCGTCAAACGCGAGGACATCGGCCGGATGGGCGGTGGCCCTGTTGAGTCGGACGAGGACCACGGCTAGGGAACGGGGATTGCAAGAAGCGGCGCCCGACATGACCACCTCCACCGTTCTTGTCGTCGACGACGACCGCGCCAACCTTGACTCCGTGACGCGCATCTTCCAGCGGGAGAACATGGCCACGCTGTCGGCCGCCAACGGGACGGAGGCGCTGGAGCTCCTGCGCCGGCCCGAAGTCACGGTGATGGTGACCGACTTGATGATGCCCGGCATGGACGGGCAGGAGCTGCTCCGCGCGGCGCGCACCATCCGCCCCGACGTGGAGGTGGTGCTGATGACGGCCTACGGCACGGTGGAGACGGCCGTGGCGGCGATGAAGGACGGCGCCTACGACTTCATCACCAAGCCCCTCAAGCGCCACTCGCTGGTGAAGGCGGTGCAGAAGGCGCTGGAGAAGCGGGCCCTCGTCTCGGAGAACCAGACGCTCAAGGCGAAGCTGGCGGAGATGAGCGCCGCGGGCGGGCGCACCATGGTGGGCCAGTCCCCCGCCTTCCGCGCCATGCTGGACACCATCCGCCAGGCGGCGCCCTCCACCGCCACGGTGCTGCTCCTGGGCGAGTCCGGCACCGGCAAGGAGCTGGCCGCGCGCTCGGTGCACGAGTTCTCCAGCCGGGCCAAGGGCGCCTTCGTCGCCGTCAACTGCGGCGCGCTGCCGGAGAACATCCTGGAGGCGGAGCTGTTCGGCGTGGAGCGCGGCGCCTTCACCGGCGCGGTGGCCCGTCGCGAGGGCCGCTTCGAGCGCGCCCACGGCGGCACCCTCTTCCTGGATGAAATCGGAGAGATGCCGCTGCCCGCCCAGGTGAAGCTCCTGCGCGCGCTGGCCGAGGGCGAAATCGAGCGGCTGGGCGGCACGCAAATCGTGAAGGTGGACGTGCGCCTGGTGGCCGCCACCAACAAGGACCTCCAGAAGGAGGTGGCGGATGGCCGCTTCCGCGAGGACCTCTACTACCGCCTCAACGTGGTGGAGATCCGCGTCCCCGCGCTGGCCTCGCGCCGGGAGGACATCCCCCTGCTGGCGGACGCGTTCCTGCGCCGCTTCGCCGCGAAGAACGGCAAGGTGCTGCGCGGCTTCTCCCCGGAGGCGCTCCAGACGCTGGAGAACTACGCCTGGCCCGGCAACGTGCGGGAGCTGGAGCACGCCGTCGAGCGCGCGGTGGTGCTGGCGCGGGGCGAGGTGCTGGAGGTCAGCGACCTGCCCGAATCGGTGCGCAAGGGCCCGCTCGGCGCCGCCTCCCAACTGGTGATTCCCATTGGGACACCCATGGAAGAGGTGGAGCGGCGGGTGATCCACGAAACGCTGCGCCACACCAAGGGCGACAAGACGCTGGCCGCCCGGCTGCTGGGCATCGCGGCCCGCACCATCTACCGCAAGCTGGAGCGCGAGCAGTCCAACGGCGGCGAGCCCTCCACCGGCGGAAGCGAGGACTGACAGGCCGTCACAGAGGCCCCCACCTGGCTTTGACAATTTGTCCCAAGGCTCGGGGCAGCTCGCTCAGTCGCCCGGAGCGGCCCTTCATTCCGGAATAATTTCGAGCGCTTGGCCGTCCCCGTTGATTGGCCCCACTGGCCCGCGGTGGCACCTGGCTTGCTCTCCACCGGTTCGGCTTTCTCTCGGAAGCGTGATGGAACTCTTCTTTCGAAAATACTTTTGGACGGTGAACCTGCTGTTCGTCCTCCTCGTCGCGCTGTTGGCGGCGAAGACGGTGAACCTGTTCGTCGAGTCCGCCATCTCCCCGGTGCCCACGTCGGGGGCCGCCTCGCGCGCGCCCGCCAACGCCCGGCCAGCCCAGTCCGCACTGGCGCTGCCGGACATGGAGCAGCTGTCCCGGGTGACTGGCATCAAGATTCCGGAGCCGGAGGTCGCGGTGGCTGAACCCACCGCTCCTCAGGTCGACCCCAACGCGGCCCCGGTGAAGAGTGGCCTTCGCGTGAAGCTGCTCGGCACGCTCGTCGCCGGCAACCCTGACTGGTCCTTCGCTTCCATCCAGGACATGGTCACCCAGCGCTCGCAGACGTACATGGTGGGCAATGCCCTGCAGGGCGCCACCGTGCTCGAAATCGAGCGTGAGCGCGTCATCATCGTCAACGGGGGCCGCAAGGAGTTCATCGACGGCAACCCGGGCGACGGCGCTCAGGCCTTCACGCCGCCCACGCCTCCGGTGGCGCAGGCGAACACCGCGTCCACCAGTGGCATCCGCGCGGTCAGCGACAACGAGTACGAAGTGCCGCGCGCGGAAATCGACAAGACGCTCAACAACCTCAACGACGTCGCCATGCAGGCGCGCATCGTTCCCGCCTTCAAGGACGGGCAGGCCGTGGGGTTCAAGCTCTTCTCCATCCGCCCGGACTCCATCTACTCCAAGATTGGAGTCCAGAACGGCGACGTCATCCGCCGCATCAACGGATTCGACCTCAACAGCCCCGAGAAGGCGCTCGAGGTCTATTCGAAGATGAAGGACTCATCCCGCATCGAAATCGAGATCGAGCGCAACGGCGCGCCGATCCGCAAGTCCTACAACGTCCGTTAAACCCCACGCCGCGCCCGCTCCTCCATGAAGACGCTCCCGTCCTGGATGCTCTGCCTTTGCCTCGCGCTCGCCGTCCCCGCGCAGGCCCAGCGC
>NZ_JABXEM010000426.1:0-5933 GCF_013372595.1 Myxococcus sp. AM011 | reverse complement strand
GGTAGCAGGAAGTCGCGGTTGAAACAAGCGGCTCGGTCTTTGAAAACCAAATAGCAAGCCCAAGAAGAAGAGAAGGATTGCGGAAACCGCAGTCAATCTTTGAGAAGGCACCAGCCAGGGAGCGCTGAGAAGCGCATACCAGCAGTGCCTGCAGTGAATCAGCGAGCCAAGGTTCCTTAGCCGGACACTTGGTGAACGCCGGTTCAACCTTCAAATTAAAATTGGAGAGTTTGATCCTGGCTCAGAACGAACGCTGGCGGCGTGCCTAACACATGCAAGTCGAGCGCGAATAGGGGCAACCCTTAGTAGAGCGGCGCACGGGTGCGTAACACGTGGATAATCTGCCTGGATGCTCGGGATAACCAGTCGAAAGATTGGCTAATACCGGATAAGCCCACGGTTTCTTCGGAGACTGAGGGAAAAGGTGGCCTCTGTATACAAGCTATCACAACCAGATGAGTCCGCGGCCCATCAGCTAGTTGGCGGGGTAATGGCCCACCAAGGCAACGACGGGTAGCTGGTCTGAGAGGACGATCAGCCACACTGGAACTGAGACACGGTCCAGACTCCTACGGGAGGCAGCAGTGGGGAATTTTGCGCAATGGGCGAAAGCCTGACGCAGCAACGCCGCGTGTGTGATGAAGGTCTTTGGATTGTAAAGCACTTTCGACCGGGAAGAAAACCCGTTGGCTAACATCCAACGGCTTGACGGTACCGGGAGAAGAAGCACCGGCTAACTCTGTGCCAGCAGCCGCGGTAATACAGAGGGTGCAAGCGTTGTTCGGAATTATTGGGCGTAAAGCGCGTGTAGGCGGCGTGACAAGTCGGGTGTGAAAGCCCTCAGCTCAACTGAGGAAGTGCGCCCGAAACTGTCGTGCTTGAGTGCCGGAGAGGGTGGCGGAATTCCCCAAGTAGAGGTGAAATTCGTAGATATGGGGAGGAACACCGGTGGCGAAGGCGGCCACCTGGACGGCAACTGACGCTGAGACGCGAAAGCGTGGGGAGCAAACAGGATTAGATACCCTGGTAGTCCACGCCGTAAACGATGAGAACTAGGTGTCGTGGGAGTTGACCCCCGCGGTGCCGAAGCTAACGCATTAAGTTCTCCGCCTGGGAAGTACGGTCGCAAGACTAAAACTCAAAGGAATTGACGGGGGCCCGCACAAGCGGTGGAGCATGTGGTTTAATTCGACGCAACGCGCAGAACCTTACCTGGTCTTGACATCCTCGGAATGCCTCAGAGATGAGGCGGTGCCCGCAAGGGAGCCGAGAGACAGGTGCTGCATGGCTGTCGTCAGCTCGTGTCGTGAGATGTTGGGTTAAGTCCCGCAACGAGCGCAACCCTCGCCTTTAGTTGCCACGCAAGTGGATCTCTAGAGGGACTGCCGGTGTTAAACCGGAGGAAGGTGGGGATGACGTCAAGTCCTCATGGCCTTTATGACCAGGGCTACACACGTGCTACAATGGCCGGTACAGAGCGTTGCCAACCCGCGAGGGGGAGCTAATCGCATAAAACCGGTCTCAGTTCAGATTGGAGTCTGCAACTCGACTCCATGAAGGCGGAATCGCTAGTAATCGCAGATCAGCACGCTGCGGTGAATACGTTCCCGGGCCTTGTACACACCGCCCGTCACACCATGGGAGTCGATTGCTCCAGAAGTCACTTCACCAAGAGGTGCCCAAGGAGTGGTCGGTAACTGGGGTGAAGTCGTAACAAGGTAGCCGTAGGGGAACCTGCGGCTGGATCACCTCCTTTCTAAGGAGACCGGGCACCAGGCAGACACTTCGGTGTCAGCAGGTGGTGCCAGCGGCTTTCGAGCCGCGTCAGGTCGACCAGGTCAACGTTTCCGAGTCCAATCCGACTCAATACTTCTCTGGGCTTGCTGTTTGGTTTTGAAGGACTGAGTGCGCGGAAGACGCGGCACCAGCTCTTTGAGAATGAAGGACGCTGTAGAATCGACGCGGTAGCTCCTGGGCCTATAGCTCAGCTGGCTAGAGCGCGCGCCTGATAAGCGCGAGGTCGGTGGTTCAAGTCCACCTAGGCCCACTGTTTCCGCAGGCTTTAAGCCTGGGCAACGGTGACGCACCCAGCTAAATTGGCCCGGACACATGGGGCTGTAGCTCAGTTGGGAGAGCGCCAGCTTTGCAAGCTGGATGTCGTCGGTTCGATTCCGATCAGCTCCACAAGTTTTCCCGAAGTCCGGGAGACGTTCTTTGACAAGTGCATACGAAGGGTAAGTTGCAATTTCTGCTGAGTAACAAGTTCTCGCAGAAAGCACTGCCTGAAACCACCGCCGTGAGGCGAGGTGAGAGGGCAGTGTTTCTACAAGCGTAGAGTGATTTTTTCCGGGCCTGCTGCGAAGAGCAGGGGTCTGGGCCTTGGTTTCGAGTTTCGACAATCCGCCGGGAGGCGGGCGTTAGACAAGAGATTAGGGCAAGTAAGCTACTAAGGGCGTGCGGTGGATGCCTAGGTGCCAAGAGGCGATGAAGGACGCGGGTGGCTGCGAAAAGCTTCGGGGAGCTGTCAACCAAGCGTTGATCCGGAGATGTCCGAATGGGGAAACCCAGCACTGCGAATAGCGGTGTTACCTCCTACTGAATACATAGGTAGGCAGGAGCTAACCAGGGGAAGTGAAACATCTCAGTACCCTGAGGAAGAGAAAACAATGAGTGATTCCCAAAGTAGCGGCGAGCGAAATGGGAACAGCCCAAACCGATGTCACGCAAGTGGCAGCGGGGTAGAGGGTCCACGGTAGGACTTTGACTGGCTAGCGGAAGTCTCTGGAAAGAGACACCAAAGGGCGTGATAGTCGCGTACGCGAAAGCCGGTTGGAGCTGAGTGGGTTACCCAAGTAAGACGGGACACGTGCAATCCTGTCTGAATCAGCCGGGACCATCCGGTAAGGCTAAATACTCCTTGGCGACCGATAGTGAACAAGTACCGCGAGGGAAAGGTGAAAAGAACCCCGGCAAGGGGAGTCAAAAGAACCTGAAACCGCATGTCTACAAGCAGTCCGAGCACTACGGCGCAAGCCAGTGCGAGGGCGTACCTTTTGCATCATGATTCGGCGACTTAATATACGTAGCGAGGCTAAGCCGTTAGGTGGAGCCGGAGCGAAAGCGAGTCCTAAAAGGGCGAATTAGTTGCGTGTATTATAACCCGAAGCGGGGTGATCTACACATGGCCAGGTTGAAGTGCGGGTAACACCGCATGGAGGACCGAACTCATGAAAGTTGAAAATTTCTGAGATGAGCTGTGTGTAGGGGTGAAAGGCCAATCAAACTCCGTGATAGCTGGTTCTCCCCGAAAGATATTTAGGTATCGGCTCGGGCAATTCAATACTGGAGGTAGAGCACTGGAACGGCTAGGGGTCTCACCAGATTACCAAACCGTACCAAACTCCGAATGCCAGTAATTGTTAGCCCGGGACGCAGTCAGTGGGTGATAACGTCCATTGGCAAGAGGGGAATAACCCAGACCGACAGCTAAGGTCCCCAAATCTAGTCTAAGTGAACACTAGAAAGGATGTGGCAGGTCATTGACAACCAGGAGGTTGGCTTAGAAGCAGCCATCCTTTAAAGAAAGCGTAATAGCTCACTGGTCAAGACAGGCCGCGCCGAAAATGTAACGGGGCTCAAGACTAGTACCGAAGCTTCGGGTCACACGCAAAACGTGTGGCGGTAGGGGAGCGTCCCAGTTGCAGCGAAGGTCGACCGAAAGGGCGGCTGGAGCGGCTGGGAGTGCTGATGCCGAAATGAGTAGCGATAAAGGGGGTGAGAAACCCCCTCGCCGTAAACCCAAGGTTTCCTGGGTCAAGTTAATCTTCCCAGGGTTAGCCGGAACCTAAGTCGAGGCCGAAAGGCGTAGATGATGGAAAGCAGGTTAATATTCCTGCGCCATCTTGTAAGCGTTGAACTAAGGGAGGACGGAGAAAGCTAGACGAGCTGACCGGCGGTTGTGTCAGTCCAAAGGCGTAGGGGTGTCGCGTACGATTAAAGGCGCGGCAGCTATCCCCGAGACCCCATGGCGCCCCGTAAGGGGTAAGTCGTTGATGCTCTGCTTCCAAGAAAAGTCCCGTAGGGAGCTTGCAGGGTGTCCGTACCGTAAACCGACACAGGTGGGTGAGGAGAAAATCCTAAGGCGCTTGAGAGAACTCTCCTCCAAGGAACTAGGCAAATTTCCACCGTAACTTCGGAAGAAGGTGGGCCTCTGGTAGGTGAAGGCGTACAGCCGGAGCCGAGAGAGGTTGCAGAGAAATGGCGGTAGCGACTGTTTACCAAAAACACAGGACTCTGCGAAGGCGACAAGCCGACGTATAGGGTCTGACTCCTGCCCGGTGCTGGAAGGTTAAGGGGATTCGTCAGCCGCAAGGCAAAGCGATGATCCGAAGCCCCAGTAAACGGCGGCCGTAACTATAACGGTCCTAAGGTAGCGAAATTCCTTGTCGGGTAAGTTCCGACCTGCACGAATGGAGTAACGACTTCCGCGCTGTCTCGGAGAGGGACTCAGCGAAATTGAAATAGCTGTGCCGATGCAGTTTACCCGCAGCAAGACGGAAAGACCCCGTGAACCTTTACTATAACTTGACAGTGACACTAGGGATTGACTGTGTAGGATAGGTGGGAGCCTTTGAAGCCGGGCCGCTAGGTTCGGTGGAGGCAACGGTGAAATACCACCCTGTTGATTTCTGGTGTCTAACCATGTCCCGTCAGCCGGGATTGGGACACTGTCTGGTGGGTAGTTTGACTGGGGCGGTCGCCTCCCAAAGAGTAACGGAGGCGCGCGATGGTTCCCTCAGCCCGATTGGAAACCGGGCGGCGAGTGCAATGGCATAAGGGAGCTTGACTGCGAGACGGACACGTCGAGCAGGTGCGAAAGCAGGTCATAGTGATCCGGTGGTCCTGAATGGAAGGGCCATCGCTCAACGGATAAAAGGTACTCCGGGGATAACAGGCTTATCTCCCCCAAGAGTTCACATCGACGGGGAGGTTTGGCACCTCGATGTCGGCTCATCGCATCCTGGGGCTGGAGCAGGTCCCAAGGGTTTGGCTGTTCGCCAATTAAAGCGGTACGCGAGCTGGGTTCAAAACGTCGTGAGACAGTTTGGTCCCTATCTGCTGTGGGCGTAGGATACTTGAGAGGCTCTGACCTTAGTACGAGAGGACCGGGTTGGAGGCACCGCTGGTGTACCAGTTGTCTCGCCAGAGGCATCGCTGGGTAGCCATGTGCCGATTGGATAACCGCTGAAAGCATCTAAGCGGGAAACCGACCTCAAGACCAGGTATCCCGGGCGCAAGCCCCTGAAGACCCGTCGAAGACTACGACGTTGATAGGCCAGGTGTGTAAGCGCGGTAACGCGTTGAGCTAACTGGTACTAATTGGTCGAGAGGCTTACTTCCCCCTATCTCTTGCGCGCCCCCTCAAGGGGAGTAAGGGACTCGGGGCCAAGGCCGAGACTGAATGCACTCTATGCATTCACCCGGACGAAACACTTCAGCGCACAGCGAGGCTTGTACTCGCAGACTATTGCAACTTACCCTTCGTATGCACCTACAGCTTTTCCGGTGGCAATGTCGGAGGGGTCACACCCGTTCCCATCCCGAACACGGAAGTTAAGCCCTCCAGAGCCGATGGTACTCCGCGGGAAACCGCGTGGGAGAGTAGGTCGCTGCCGGATTCTTTTTGAGAGAAGCCCTCGTCGCCTCGTGCGACGGGGGCTTTTCCTTTTGCGGGCCACGCGTCCCCCTCCTCGGCGGCGTGCCCGTGCCCGCCAGGGCGGCCTCCGCGGCTTGTCGCGGGCCGGTGGGGACTCGAGGCGCCTCTTTCGTGCCCGGTAGCCCGCGCCTGGCTTTCAGGGCACCCGCAGCACCACCTTGCCCACCGTCGCGCGTGACTCGAGCTGCTGGTGCGCCCGCACCGCCTCTCCCAGCCC
>NZ_JABXEM010000425.1:0-5999 GCF_013372595.1 Myxococcus sp. AM011 | reverse complement strand
GGAGCCAGCGTGCCCTGTCGCCGGTGCGGTACATGCGAGCGCCGGGCGAGTCGCTGAAGCCATCGGGAATGAAGCGCTCGGCGGTGAGGTCCGGGCGCGAGCGGTAGCCACGGCCGAGGCTGGGGCCCGCGATGAAGAGCTCGCCAGGGACGCCGACGGGGAGAGGCTGGAGGGAGTCGTCGAGGACGTAGAGGCGGGTGCGAGCCAGGGGCTTGCCGAGGGTGACAGGCAGCTCGGGCGAATACACCGTGCCGGTGACGCAGATGGTCGTTTCGACGGGCCCGTAGGTATTGATGAGCCGGGTCTGCGTGACGGCCAGCGCTTGGATGAGTGACTCGGGAAGGACCTCTCCACCCGAAATCAACACGCGCAGGTGACGCAGGGCCTCGAGTGCACCGGGCTCCTCGATGGCGGTGGCGAGCGAGGACGGCGTGGTGGAGACGTGGGTGATGCCGTGCTGGAGGATGTCACGGCCCAGGTTGAGGGGGCCGACTGGCCGGAGCACCACGCGAGCGCCACGCGAGAGACTGAAGAGCAGTTCCTCCATGTGGATGTCGAAGGAGACGCTGCTGGACGCGGCCCACGTCGCGCCGGGCGCGGTGTCGTAGAGCGCATCGAACGCGGCGAAGCCATGGACGAGGTTGCGCTGAGTCAGCTCCGCGCCCTTGGGCTCACCGGTGGAGCCCGAGGTGTAGATGACGTACGCGAGGTGGCCCGGACGCGCGGGCGTGGGGAGCGCGAGCACGGCGCCGGGCTTCGCGGCGTCCTCGGGGCGCACGAGGGGAATGTCGAGCGAGGCACCTTCGAAGAAGGACTCACGGGAGATGAGCAGCCGCGCACCGGACTGTCTCAGCAGCGAGGCGCGACGGGCGGCGGGATGCGAAGA
Source organism: Myxococcus sp. AM011 (assembly GCF_013372595.1). Taxonomy (NCBI): domain Bacteria; kingdom Pseudomonadati; phylum Myxococcota; class Myxococcia; order Myxococcales; family Myxococcaceae; genus Myxococcus; species Myxococcus sp. AM011. The sequence goes on along the minus strand of NZ_JABXEM010000425.1, from coordinate 5,113 downwards.
CTCCAGCGGGAGGCAGGCCGCGCCGCTCAAATGGATGGCGAGCAGGGCGACGACGGAGTCCGCGGAGCGCTCCAGGCACAGACCCACCACCGTCTCTGGCCGAGCACCGAGGGCCGCGAGATGCGAGGCGAGCTGTGACGCCCGAGCGAGGAGCTGGGAGAAGGTGAGTGAGCCCTCGGGTGTCACCAGCGCGACGGCGTCAGGAGTCCTCGCGGCGGAGGCGAGGAGGAGCGAGGCGACGGTGGCCTCTTCATCGAAGGGCTGCTGTGCCGAGTGGAAGCCGTGCACCATCTGCTGGCGTTCCTCGGGACTCAGCAGGGACAGCGCGCCCACGGAGCGGGTCGGCGCCTCCAACGTCTGCTCCAACAGGCGCACGTAGTGGGACAGCATCCGCGTCCCGCTCGCCTCCGTGAACAGCGAGGTGTCGTACTGGAGATACAGCTCGAACCCCTCCGCGTCTTCGATGACGGAGAGGCTCAGGTCGAACTGGCTGGTGCCGTTGTCGACGAAGCGCGGCCAGGTGGAGATTCCAGGGAACTGTCCATCCCAGGAGCGGCTCATCCGGTTCAGGTCGAACAGGACCTGGAACAGCGGCGTCTGGTGGAGGTTGCGCTCCAGGTGGAGCGCTTCGATGACGCGGTCGAACGGAACCTGCTGGTGGGTGAACGCCTCCAGGGCCGTCGCGCGGACGTGGGACAGCAGGTCGGCGAAGGACGTGCTGGCGCTCACGCGGGTGCGGAAGACGACGGTGTTGATGAAGAGGCCGACGGTGTCCTCCAGCGCGGGATGCGCGCGGCCGGAGACAGGAACCCCGACGCACAGCTCGTCCTGCCCGGAGTAGCGCTGGAGCAGCGCGGCGAAGGCGGCATACAGCGCCATGAACGGCGTCACCTGATACTGACGGCACAGCGTGGCCAGGGCTTGCGCCAGCGCCGGACTCAGCCTGTGCGGCGGGCAGAACGCGCCCTCGTCTCCGCGCACGGCCGGGCGTGGCTTGTCGAGCGGCAGGGCCAGGGTAGAAGGCGCTCCCGCGAGCCGTTGCTTCCAGTAGTCGAGGTGCGCGTCCTCACGCGCGCGCACGGCGGGCGTTCGCTGCCATGCGGCCACATCCGCCTGCGTGAGCGTCACCGAGGGAAGGGCGGGCTCCTGGTGCTGGCTCAGGGCGGTATAGGCCACGGCCAGCTCGCGCAGGAGGATGTCGACCGACACGCCGTCGACGAGGAGGTGGTGAAGCACCAGCAGCAGCACATGGCGCTCGGGCGCCAGTCGGAAGAGCCGGAAGCGATAGAGCGGGCCCTCCGCGAGCGGGAAGGCACGGCTGGCCTCCTCCCGGACTCGGGCCGACAGGGTCGCATTGATGTCCGCGCTGGTCGAAGCGAGGTCCTCCCGCTGAAGCACCCGCGGCGGAAGCGGACGGACCTGCAACACGGGTCGCCCATCCTCGGGGACGAAGACCGACCGCAGGGAGGCATGGCGCTCCAGCAACAGCCGGAGTGACGACTCGAGGGCGGCGACATCGAGGGGGCCCTCCAGCTCCATCGCCTCCGGGATGTGGTAGGCGCGCAGCGAAGGCTGGAGCTCGTGCAGGAACCAGAGCCGCTCCTGCGCGAACGACGGGAGCGGAGGCTCGCCAGCGGGACGGGGCGTCGGCGCGGGAAGCGGCAGCGCGCGGTCCATCGGATGCGCCGAGAGGATGCTGGCGAGCGAGGCGACAGTCGGGGTGGAGAAGAGCGTGGCGAGGGGCAGCTCCACACCGAAGGACTGGCGGATGCGCGACACCAGCCGGGTGGCGCTGAGGGAGTGGCCGCCCAGCGAGAAGAAGTCCGCGTTCCGGTGCACCTTCTCCACGCCGAGGACCTGGCTGAAGAGGAGCGCGAGCAGCTCCTCCGCGGGGCCCTGCGGGGGTTGCTGGTGCTCGGCCTCGTCGGCGTCGGGCTCGACGGGGAGCGCGGCCAGGGCCTTGCGGTCCACCTTTCCGCTGGTGTTGGTGGGCAGCGAGTCCAATGCTCGCATGCGCGAGGGGACCATGGCCTCCGGCAACAGCTTGGACAGCGCCTGACGCAGGGCGCGGAAATCAGGGGACGCGGCCTCCGTCACCAGGTACGCGACCAGCTCCATGTCCCGGACTGTCTGTCGGGCGATGACGGCGGCCTGCCGGATGCCGGGAAGGCGCAGCAGGGCGGCCTCGACTTCCTCCAGCTCCACTCGGACGCCGCGAATCTTGAGCTGGAAGTCCGTGCGGCCGAGGAAGGACAGGGTGCCGTCCGCCATCCAGCGCGCCCTGTCACCGGTGCGATAGAGGCGCGCGCCGGGGGTCTCGCTGAAGACATCGGGAATGAAGCGCTCGGCGGTGAGGTCCGGACGCGCGCGGTAGCCACGGCCCAGTCCCTCGCCGCCGATGAACAGCTCACCCGGCACGCCCACGGGCAGGGGCTGGAGCGCGTCATCGAGCACGTAGAGCTGGCTGCGGTCCAACGGCCGTCCCAGTCTGACGGGGCGCTGGGGCACGCACACGTCCACCGCGACGCAGACGCTCGTCTCGGTGGGGCCATACGCGTTGACGATGCGGGTCTGCGTGAAGGCGAGCTGCCGCACGAGGGAGTCGGGCAGGGCCTCACCGCCGGTGACGACGACCTTGAGCCCGCGGAGGGCCTCCGGCGCGCCGGGCTCCTCGAAGGCGGTGGCGAGCGACGAGGGCGTGATGACGACGTGGGTGATGCCGTGCTGGAGGATGTCGCGGCCCAGGTTCAGGGGGCCGACGGCGCGCATCACCACGCGAGCGGCTCGCGTGAGGCTGAAGAGCAGCTCCTCCAGGTGCATGTCGAAGGACAGGCTGCTGGACGCGCCCCAGGCGTGGCCCGGAGCCGTCTCATAGAAAGCATCGAAGCTGGCGAAGCAGTGGACCAGATTGCGCTGCGTCAGCTCCGCGCCCTTGGGCTCACCGGTGGAGCCCGAGGTGTAGAGGACATAGGCGAGGTGCTCCGGACGCGCGGGCGTGGGGAGCGCGAGCACGGCACCAGGCTTCGCGGCGTCCTCGGGCCGCACGAGGGGAATGTCGAGTGAGGCGCCCTCGAGGAAAGCCTCGCGCGAGATGAGCCACCGCGCGCCGGACTGGCGCAGCAGCGAGGCGCGACGCGCGACGGGGTGCGAGGGCTCCAACGGGAGGCAGGCCGCGCCGCTCAGGTGGATGGCGAGCAGGGCGACGACGGATTCGGCGGAGCGCTCCAGGCACAAGCCCACCACTGTCTCTGGCCGAGCGCCGAGGGCGGCGAGGTGGGAAGCGAGCTGGGAGGCGCGGGACTCGAGCTGCGCGAAGGTGAAGGAGCCCTCGGGGCTCACCAGCGCGATGGCGTCGGGTGTGCGCTCGAAGGCGGCTCGCAGCAGCGTGGCGAGGGTGGCCTTCTCATCGAAGGGCCGCCGCGTCGCATTGAAGTCGCGCACCACCTGCTGGAACTCCGCGCGCTCGAGCAGCGGCAGCGCGCCGATGGGCTGCTCGGGCGTCTCCAGCGCGTGCTCCAGCAGTCGCTCGAAGTGGCCCAGCATCCGCTCCAGGGTGGCCGCGTCGAACAGCTCGGTCCGGTATCGGAAGTACACCTCGAGCCCGTCGCGCTCCTCCGCGACGGAGAGGCTCAAGTCGAACTGGCTGGTCCCGCTGTCGACGGGAAGGGCCCGGGACTGGAGCGTGGGGAAGGCCGCCGGGAGCGGGTGCTCCATGCGGCTCATGTCGAACAGCACCTGGAACAGCGGAGCGTGGCTGAGGCTGCGCTCCACGGGGAGGGACTCGACGACGCGCTCGAAGGGAACCTGCTGGTGGGAGAACGCCTCCAGCGAGACGGTGCGCACGTGGGCCAGCAGTCTCGCGAACGAGGCGCGCGGGTCCACGTGGGTGCGGAGCACGACGGTGTTGAGCAGCAGGCCGACGACGCCTTCGGTGGCCGCCTGGGAGCGGTCGGAGACAGGAGTGCCCACGCACAGTTCGTCCTGTCCGGAGTAGCGCTGGAGCAGGGCCGCGAAGGCGGAATACAGCACCATGAACGGCGTGACGTGATGCTGGCGGCACACGGTGTTCAGGGCGCGGTGCAGCGAGGCGTTCAGCCGGAGGTGACGACTGAGGGCGCCGCTGTCGCCGAGGACGGCCGGGCGGGGCCGGTCCGTGGGGAGCGCGAGTCGAGACGGTGCGCCCGCGAGCTGCTGCTTCCAGTATTCGAGGTGCGCCTCTTCACGGGCGCGCACGGCGGGCGTGCGCTGCCAGAGGGCGATGTCCGCCTGGGTGAGGGTGACGGCGGGAAGGGCGGGGACCTGCTTCTGACGGAGCGCCTCGTACGCCACGGCCAGCTCATGCCGGAGGCCGTCGAGGGACACGCCGTCGACGAGGATGTGGTGCAGCACGAAGAGCAGCACGTGGTGCTCGGCGCCCATCCGGAAGAGGCGGAAGCGGTACAGCGGTCCGTGCGTCAGGGAGAACGGCCGGATGCACTCCGCGGTCAGCCGCTCCCAGGGAATGGTGGTGTCTCCGTCCCCAGTCGCTTCCACGTCCTCCACTTCGAGCGCGCGCGCGGGGAGGGGCTCGATGCGCGGGGCTGGGCGGCCCTCCTCGGTGCCGAAGAGCGTCCGCAAGGCGGCATGTCGCTCCAGGAGCAATCGCAGCGCGGCTTCCAATGCGTCCACGTCCAGCGGGCCACGAAGCTCGACGGCCTCGGGGACGACATAGGCGCGCAAGTCGGGGAGCAACTGGTGGAGGAACCAGAAGCGCTCCTGCGCGAACGTCGGCAGCAGCGGGGCATCTCCAGGCTTCGGCGTCGGAGCCGGGAGCGGGGTGCTCTGGGCATCCGCGCCGCGAGCGAGGATCGCCGCGAGGGCTGCGATGGAGGAAGAGGAGAAGAAGGAAGCGAGGGGAAGGTCGACGCCGAAGGACTGGCGGATGCGAGAGACGAGGCGGGTGGCGGAGAGGGAGTGGCCGCCGAGGGAGAAGAAGTCGGAGTCGCGAGAGACGGAGTCGAGGCCGAGGACCTGGGAGAAGAGGAGGGAGAGGAGCTCTTCAGTGGGGCCGCGAGGAGGAGAGAAGGAGTCGGAGAGGGGGAGGGAGTCTGGGAGCTGTCTCTTATACCCATCT
>NZ_JABXEM010000424.1:0-6143 GCF_013372595.1 Myxococcus sp. AM011 | reverse complement strand
GAGTGGCGGGAGCCTCCTCCTTCGTGCAAGCGGGCAGGGCCAACAGCCCCGCGGCTCCCAGCATCGACAGGCCGAGCGTGCGCAGCGTCATCGTGCAGTCTCCTCGGTGAACCGTGTACTTCGTCCGCGTCCCCTCGTAGTCAAAGGACGCGAAGCTGTCCAACGGCCCGTCCGCGCTATTCGCGACGGCTGACGCTCACCGCGGCCAATCCCAGGAACACCGTCGCGAACGCGAGCAGCACCGGCACCTCCAGCCCCGTCCCCGACATGGGCGAGCCCACCACCACCGACGCCTCCGCGCCGTACAGCGCCCGCCGCACGCCCTCCACGGAGAAGCGCATGGGGTTGACCACCATCACCCACGACAGCCACGTCCCCGCGCCCTTGAGCGGGAACATCGCCCCGGACAGCACCCACATGGGCAACAGGACGATGCTCATCACCGCGTGGTAGCCCGCGCTGGAGCGCACCCACCACGCCAGCGACATGCCCATGCCCGTCAGCGCCAGCGCCGACAGCACCATCACCGCGAAGAGCAACGGCAGGTTGACGGTGGCCGCGCTCACGCCCGCGAGCGGCGCCAGGAGCAGGAACAAGGACGCCTGCATCAGCGCGATGGCCGACGAGCCCAGCGCCTTGCCCAGCACCACCGCCAGCCGCGAGCCCGGCCCGGCGAGCACCGCCTGGAGGAACCCCTCACGCCGGTCCTCGATGACGGTAATCGTCGCGAAGATGGCGCTGAACAAGAGCACCATGGTGACGACGCCCGGGAAGAAGAACTGCTGGTAGCCGAGCCCCCGCGCGCCCTCGACACGGAACGAGCCCGCGAAGCCCGAGCCGATGACGAACCAGAACAGGATGGGCTGCGCCAGCGCGCCGACGACGCGGCTGGGCTGACGGAAGAAGCGCACCACGTCGCGCGCCATCAACACGCGCACCGTCGCCCACTGCAACGCGAGCGTCCCAGGCACGGCCGGCGCCGGGGCGGAAGCAGTCACGGCGGGGGGATGCGCGGTGGAGAGTTCGGCGGTCATCGGCGTTTCCTCGGCGCGGGGTCCGCGGCCGGCACATCGGCGCCCAGCGCGCGCCCGGTGAGCTGGAGGAACACGTCCGCCAGCGTGGGCCGGCGCAACGAGACGGACGACAACCTGCCCGCTGGAAAGGCCTCCACCAACCGAGGCACCAGCGCGTGCCCCTGCCGGGCTTCCACCTGCACCTTCCCCTCCACCACCTTCGCGTCCACGCCCAGCTTCTCGCGCACCTCGCGCGCCAGCGTCTCGGGCTCGGTCGCCTCCACCGTGAGGATGTCCCCCCCCATGCGCGAGGCCAGCGCGGCCGGCGTGTCACACGCCACCAGCTTGCCCGCGTCGAGCACCGCCAGCCTGTCGCAGACTTCGGCCTCATCGGCCCGGTGCGTGGTCAGCAGCACGGTGATGCCCTCCGCGTCACGCAGCCGCTTCAGGTGCGCCCAGAACGTGCGGAAGGCCGCTTCGTCCAGGCCCTGCGTGGGCTCGTCCATCAGCACCACGCGCGGCTGATGCACCAGCGCCCGCGCCAGCTCCAGCCTGCGGCGCATGCCCCCGGACCACGTGCCCACCCGCTCGTCCCCGCGGTCCGCCAGGCCGATGAGCGTCAACATGGACTCCACCCGCTCGCGCGCCCGCTCGCCCGTCAGCCCGTACAGCCGGGCCCCGAGCATCAGGTTCTCCCGCGCCGTCAGCAGGTCATCCAGGCTGCCGCGCTGGAAGATGATGCCCATCTGCCGACGCAAGGCCGGGTCGCTGAGCGACAGCTCCCGCCCGGCGAAGCGCACCTGCCCCGCATCGGGCGCCAGGAGGCCCGCCAGAATCTGGAAGGTGGTGGACTTGCCCGCCCCGTTGGGGCCCAGGAGGCCGAGGATTTCGCCCGGCCGCACGGACAGCGTCAAACCGTCCACGGCGACGCGGTCCTTGAAACGTCGGGTCAGCCCCTCGAGGTGGAGCAGCGGAACGGGAGGGGTGGAGACCGAGGTATCAGGCATGGGCGGTGTGTCCCGCCGGCACCCCCGCGCTAGCCGCGGGGAACGCGGTCCAGGCTCAGCGCCGCGAACAGTCCGGTAAGGTAGACCAACGAGAAGAAGAACGCCTGCCGCGCCCAGGGCTTCCCGAGTCGCCGGAAGAACCCCCACGCTCCCAGGCCCAGGAAGCTCAGGCCCAGCGCCACCGCCGCCGCCAGGTACCAGGTGCCGGCGATGTGGAGCTGGAAGGGCAGGAGCGTCATCGGCACCAGCGCCACCAGGTAGAGGACAATCTGCGCGCGGCTGGACTCGTCCCCGCGCTCCAGCGGCACCGACTTGAGTCCCGCCGCCGCGTACTCCTCCTTGCGGAACAGGGCGATGGCGATGAAGTGCGGCATCTGCCACAGGAAGAGGATGGCGAAGAGCGAGAAGCCGCCCGCGTCCAGCCGGTCCGTCACCGCCGTCCAGCCCATCAGCGGGGGCAGCGCGCCAGGCACCGCGCCCACCAGCATGGCCACCGAGGTGCGCGCCTTGAGCGGCGTGTATGCCAGCACGTAGCTGAGCAGCGCCAGCAGCCCCAGGGCCGCCGTCAGCAGATTGGCCCCCAGCGCGAGCGCCGGCAGGGACACCGCCGCCAGGGAGATGCCGAACCACAGCGCCACCGCCGGCTCCATCCGCCCGGAGGGCAGCGGCCGGTTCTGCGTGCGCGCCATGAACCGGTCGCTATGGCGCTCCCAGTAGCAGTTGAGCGCGTTGGCCGCACCCACCGTGCCGGCCGTGGCCAGCAGCGTCACCAGGGCACCGCCCGTGGCCAGGTGGCCGGGCGCCAGCCACATGCCACCCGCCGTGGTGATGAGGACGAGGCTCGACAGCCTCGGCTTCATCAGGGAGAGCAGGTCGGACGCGGTCGTCGACATGGACTCGGCACGCGCGCTCAAGCGGACTCCAGGGGAGAGCGTGACAGGGGCACTGCCGACGCGTTGACGGCCCTCCCATACAAGCACCACCGGGGGGTGGGCAAGGACACGTCACCGCGACGGGGCGCCCGTGACTGGCCGCCCGCCCGGCACCCTTCGGGGGACCGGGTCCGCGTCTTCGTGTCCTGGCAATCGTGGGAAGGCAAACACCTGGGGCATAGCCCCCGGCCCGAGTCCCTTCAACCCGGGCCCGCGGGCACGATGCGCGCCTTGCTGCCCGCGCGCATCAGCCCCGCTTGTCCGACCCCGGCGACGGAGTCGGGCCGCGCTCACCCTCCGGAGAGGGAGCGAGCGGCGTTGGCGTGCTCACCGCTCGGCTCGCGCTTCAGGTACTCCTGCGCGAGCATCTTCGCCTTCGGGCCCTGCTTGGCGTCCTTCGAGAGCAAGGTGGCGTAGTAGTAGTACGCCGGGGTGAAGGCCTCGTCGGCGTTGAGGGCGCGCTGGTACGTCTCGTCCGCCTTCGCCGCGTCGCCCTTGCCCTGGAAGACGCGCGCCAGCTCGGTGAGCGCCACGGCCGAGCGCTCGGGCTGACCGACGAACTCCTGGCTCGCCTTCTCCAACTGCTCCTGCGCCTTGGGCCAGTCGGAGCGCTCCCGGTAGATGGTGCCCATGGCCAGCCGGGCCTCCGGGTTCTTCGCCTTCGGGTCCTTCACGGCGCGCTGGTACTGCGTCAGGGCGTCATCCAGCTTGCCCTGGCGGCGCAGGGCGTTGCCCAGCATGACCACCAGCTTGGGGCTGTCGCCCATCGTCTTGAGGGCCGTCTGGAGCGCCTCGGCGGCTTCCTTCTCGCCGCCCTGCTTGCCCATGAGGGCCTTGGCCAGCTCGACGTGGAACTGGGCGCGCGACGAATCCACGCGGATGGCCTTGCGAATCTCCTCGGCGGCCTGCTCGAAGTTGCCCTCGGCCAGCAGCCTGCGGCCCTTGATGAGGTGCAGCTCCGGGTTCTGCTTGTCGAGCGAGAAGCCCGTCTCCTCGCTCTTGAGCATCTCCGCGCGCGCCTTGTCCTTCTCCAGCGGCACCGCGGTGGCCTCCACCAGCTTCTGCTGCACGTCCGGCTTGAGCTCCTGCAGCTCGGCGGACACGCGGCTGACCAGCAGCGAGCGCGCCAGGTGCGCGGCGGCGAGCTGACGGGGCGACGGCGGCGGCTCCGACTCCAGGAGCTTCTTGAGCATGGACTGCACCAGGCCGAAGTTGGGCTCGTCCTGCTCCAGCATCAGCAGGGAGCGGCCCAGGAGCGACTCGGGGTGGTCCTTCTCGTAGCGCAGCGCCAGGTCGTAGTTCTTCCAGGCGGTGTTGTCCTGGCCCAGCCGGCGGTAGGCGGCGCCCAGGCCGGAGTAGACGCGCGGGTCGTCCGGAGCCAGCGTCTGCGCGCGCTCCAGGGTGTCCCGCGCGCGGTCCAGGTCGCCCGCGTTCATCTGGATGAGGCCCAGCGTCAGGTAGAGCAGCGAGCTGGAGCGGCCCTGGGAGTCCAGCGCCCGGACCTTCTCCTCGAGCTTGCCCAGCGCGTCCTTGCCCTTGCCCCCGTACGTCTGGACGAGCGCCTCGGCCGCGATGAGGTGCGAGCTGACGTCGCCCGCCTTCATGCCCGCGGCCAGGTGCTCCTCGGCGCGGCGGCGCGCGTCGTCACCGCCGCCGTGCTCGCCCCAGCGGATGGCGTAGGCGTACGCCAGGTAACCATGGGCCAGGCCGGAGTCGGAGTTCACCTCCAGCGCCTTGTCGGCCGCCTCGCACGCCTTCTTGTAGCTGTCGAAGGAGTCGCGCTTGAGCGCTTCGGCGGCGACCTCCAGGTGCTTCTTCAGCTCACGGGCGACGTTGCGCGTGTGCCGGGTGTACATCACGTAGCCGGGGATGAAGAGCGCCAGCGCCGCCACCAGCGCCACCGTCACCCACTTGCCGCGGCCACCCCCCTGCCGGCTCGCCTGACGTCCACGAGGAGACTCGTCGTCCTCGTCGTCATCCACCTCTTCCACCACCACCGGCTGCGGGCGGCGGGGCTGGGGCGTGGGCGCGCGGGGCGCCTCCGTGCGGGCCTGAGCGGACGGGCCCGAGGGCGCACGCGGCGTCGACGCGGGCTTCGGCGTGGGCGCCGCGGGAGTCTGGGCCTCCGTGGCCGCGACACTCGCGAGGGCCGACGCCGACTGCTGCGTGGCGGACGGCGTCACCACGGGCGGCGCCGCGACGGGCGCGGGCGCGACGGGCCGAGGCGGGTCGATCTTGTGCTGCTGCAGCAGCGTGACGGTGTCCGGGTCTCCCGGATCCACGCTGTAGGCCTTGAGGAGGTTCGCCTTGCCGGGCTCGGCTTCGCCCGTCTTGAGTTGGAGGGCGCCGGCCAGCCGCAGCGCGGCCTTGTCCTCGGGCTGGACCTGGAGTGCGCCGAGCGCCTCTTCCAGGGCCTTCTTGTCCTTGCCCTGGTCGGCATAGACACGGGCCAGGAGGATGCGAGGGTCCGCGGCGTTGGGATGCGCCTTCACGCCCTTCTTGCAGACGACCATCGCCTCCATGAAGCGCCCCATGCTCAGGTACGCTTCGGCCAAGGGCTTATAGGCGGCGGACGAAGGGTCTGAAGCGAACGCGTGTTCGAGCTTCGCGAGCTCGGCCGGGCTCAACGTCTTTGAAGGGGAGGTAGACATTACCGGGGGGAGGGACACCGGGCGGGAAGGGTACGCCTGAGAAGAAGGGTTTTTATGGCATCCGCTGCGCGGCACGTCAATCGCACGGATGAGTCACGAAGGCTTGCGCTTGACAGCATGAAAGCGGTCCGGTACTAGCCCGTTCACCTCGGCGGCCCAAACGCCGGGGCGCCGCACGCAGGGCCCGTAATGGGGGTGTAGCTCAGTTGGGAGAGCGTCGCGTTCGCAATGCGAAGGTCGTCGGTTCGATCCCGTCCACCTCCACCATGTTGAAAACGAAGGGCCTCACGGGAAACCGTGAGGCCCTTTGCATTTGGGGGCATTTCGGGCAACTGCCGAATTGCAAAGCAGGCGGGCTTTGTTATCCGGAGTCGATGACTGACCCGTCTGCCTCGCTGTCGTTCTTCGCGCGCTTCTGGCTCGCCTGGCTCTGCTTCTGGCGCTGCCTCGTGTCCGGTGAGTTCGCTCGCGCCGTGCTGCCCGCCAGCCGGGCCTACGACGCCGGGCAGTTGAACCTCCTGCCCTCCGGCACTCCGGCCC
>NZ_JABXEM010000423.1:0-6150 GCF_013372595.1 Myxococcus sp. AM011 | reverse complement strand
CGCCCAGGCCGCGCGTCCTCCGGCGCCCGCGCCCCCTCGTCCGGCGCCCGCGCCCGCCGCGGCTCCCGCGCCAGCGGCGGGTGGGGACGACGACTTCCAGATCGAACGCTTCTGAGCGCTGGAGCCGGGCCCATCCATTTCACCGGATGGGCCGGTTCGGTCCGCGCGACGCGCTCCACGCGGGCGCCATTCCGCACTGTCCGATGGGACGGTTTGCCTGGGTGAGTCGCTCTGCGCAGGAGCTGATTCGCTGAGTGGTGGTCGAGCCCATCCGTTTCACCGGATGGGCCGGCCTGGCCTGGGCGAATCGCTCCGAGCGGACGCCATTCCGCCCGGCCTGATGGGACGGTTCGCTTGGGTGATTCGTGCTGAGCGGGAGCCGCTCCGTTTCACCGGGTGAGCCGGCACGCCTGAGTGTGCGCATCGAGAGGTCGCGTCGCCCATTTCAGCGGACGAGCGGGCCCGTTCGAGCGCCCCAGTCCAGCGGATCCGCAAGGGCAGGGGCCTCGCTGCTCAGGGTGGATCCGCGAAACGGGCCTGGCCTCGACGTAAAGCGCGACGTCGCTACGCGTCTTCCTCGCCCAGCATGGCGCGCAGGCGCGACAGGCGCAGCGGTCCCATCAGGCCCTCTCGCGCGAGCACCTGGAGGAGCTGAGCGGCGGCGTGCACCTTGGCCTCCTGCTCCTCCTCGGGCTTGTTGGAGATCTCCGCGTCGAACAGCGCTTCGATGTGCTCGGGGTTGACGGGCGCGGGCCCTTCCTCCCAGGCGATGTCGAACAGCGCGCGGGCCATCGTCTCGCGCACCTTGCGCTCGGCGTCGTTCGGCGCGCCCTTCACGAACCCGAGGAAGAGGGCGTCCACCGCCTCCTTGGTGAGCGCCGCCAGCGCGGGCACCTCACCCAGGGACTCCTTCACGTACTCACGGTCGAACGAGTCCACGTCCTGCGCGTAGCCGAAGGCCTCCTCCAGGAGGATGGAGGCGATGAACGCGTCCGTCTCCTCGTCACTGGCGCCTTCCTCGGCCAGCGCCGCGCGGGCCTTGCGGGCCGGCTCGCCCAGCTCCTCGTCGTCCAGCAGCGCGCGCGCCGACGCATGGGCCGCCAGCAGCACGAGCGCGGCCTGGGCATCCGAGGACAGGACGCGGCCTCCCACGTCCATCAGGATGGAGGTCTGGCGCGGGTGTGCCTTGGCGGCCTCGGTGAAGGACTTCTCCTCCGGGGCGAGGGACTCTCCCGCCTGTTGCTTGCGGAGCGTCTCCTTCGCGACATCGGCGGTGAGGAAGCGGGCGAGGACAGGGTGCATGCCCGCGCCTGTTACCACATGCTACGTATCCCGCCATGCTCTCGGAGGATGAAGGACCGGAGGCCGTCCAGCGCGCCACGGATGCGGGGCTCAAGCTGCTGGCCGCCCGAGCCCGCACCCGGCACGAGTTGCTCCAGGCCCTGGAGCGCAAGGGCTTCCCCACCTCTGTACGAGAAGCCGCGCTCGCCCGGCTCCAGGGCTGGGGTTACCTCGATGACGTTCGCTTCGGCCACGAGCGCGCCGCCTCCCTCCTGAGCGGGGGCAAGGGGCCCGCGGCCGTCCTCCATCGCCTCCACGCGCATGGGTTGTCCGAGGAGGAGGCCCGTGGCGCGCTCGACGCCGCCCGCGCCACGGTGGAGTTCGACGCCGTCGCCGCGGCGCGCACCGCCCTGGAGAAGCGCGGACTGTCGGCTCGCCCACCCGACGGGAAGGCATGGGCCCGCGCCGCACGGTTCCTGTCGGGTCGGGGATTCTCCCAGGACGTCATCCATCAGCTCCTGGGCGAACCTTCGCTGGACCCCTCGGGGCCGGACGAATAGCGTGGTGCCGATGCGTTCCGCCGTCGCCTTCCTGACCACCGTCCTGCTGTTCACCTCCGGCTGCGCCGCCCTCTCCGGCAGCCAGGGCGGAGACCCCGACTACGCCGTCACCGCCGAGGAGAACCTCCTGCTCGGCAGCGAGGCCCTGGAGAACAAGGACTTCCTCAAGGCCCAGAAGTACTTCGAGTACGTCCGCGCCAAGTTCCCCTACCAGGAAGCCGCGCGCGAGGCGGAGCTGCGACTGGCGGACGTGGACTTCGACCGCGAGGCCTTCCCGGAAGCCCGGGACCAGTACCAGTCCTTCATCAAGCTCCACCCCACCCACCCCAAGGTGGACTACGCGGCCTTCCGCTCCGCCCTCACCCACGTGGAGGACTACCCCTCCGACTTCTTCGCCCTCCCGCCCTCGGAGGAGAAGGACCAGGCCGAGATTCGCGCGGGGCTGTCCACCATGGAGGAGTTCCTCCGCCAGTATCCGGATTCGCAGTACGCCCCGGAGGCCAAGCAGCACGCGGACGAGGCCCGCAAGCGGCTGGCCGAGCACGAGCTGTACGTGGCCCGCTTCTACACGAAGCGCGAGCGCTGGAAGGCCGTCGCCCAGCGCCTGGAGGGGCTGCTCGTCAAGTACCCGGGCACGCCCGTCGAGGAGGAGGCCCTCTTCGACCTCCACGAGGCGTACGTGAAGCTGAATGACCCGAAGCGCGCGGAGGAGACGCTGCGCCAGGTGCTGCGCCGCCTGCCCGGGACTCCCGCCGCGGAGAAGGCCCAGCGCATGCTGGGCACGTGAGGACGACGGAGGAGTGGAGCCGTCTGGGCGGCTTGGTCATCGCCGGACTGGCGGTGCTCGCCGCCTGCGCGGTGCTCGTCCCCCGGCTCCTGGGTTTCGCCGCCGGGCCCGAGGCGGAGGTCATCACCGCCCTGAAGCGCACCGAGGCCTACGGGCTTTCCCTGCCCATCCCCCACTCGGCCATTCCGCTCACCTCCCAGGAGGTCCACTTCGCCCGAATCACGGTGACGGTGGAGCCCGGGGCGAAGCGGGCGGAGGCCTTCGCCACGCTCGACTTCGAGGGAACGCTGGGCGCCACCCAGGTGGGCACGGCGGGGGTGGAGCGGGTGCCCTTCGTCTTGAAGGGCGGTGACTGGACGCCGGAGCCCTCCGCCGCGCCCCGACTGGTGGCCGTCGTCGCCGCGCTGGAGGCCCGCCGCCGCGCGCTCGAGGCGGCGGACGCGGAGGCCCTGGGCCGACTGTTGGCGCCTGGAAATCCCGGAGTGGCGGGACCCGAATGGGACGAGCTGAAGATGTTGCGAGGACGCGTCTATCGGGCGGAGGCGTGGTACATCCGCCTGGAGCGGGAAGAAGCGGTCGTCACGGAGCACTGGCGGCTGCAGGGCTCTCTCCCGTCGAGGCCGGTGGACACCCGGGGCCAACGGTCTCTGTCGCTCACGCTTCACGGTGATGAATTCTTGTTTTCGCCCGGGCTCATGTAGGCTACCTGCGTCGGAGGCAGGGCCCGAGGACGGGCCGAGTCATGGAAGAGCCCCTCAAGCAGCTACTGACCCTCGGGCGCGGCTACTTCGAGAAGAAGCAGTACGCCCAGGCCGAGCAGTACCTCGCGAAAATCGTCGAGCAGAATCCGACGTTCGCGGACGTATTCAACATGCTCGGCATCATCTACCACGACCAGGGCCAGTTCGCCCGGGCGCAGCGGGCGTTCGAGTCCGCGCTGAACCTGAATCCGGCGTACACCGAAGCGGCGCTGAACCTGGCGGTCATCTACAACGACATGGGGAAGTACGCCGAGGCGAAGGAGGTCTACCAGGCCGCCTTGTCCCGGCAGAAGACCGGCCCCGGTGAGTTGGACCCCTACGTCGAGAAGAAGATCGCCAACATGTACGGCGAGATTGGCGACGTCTACGCGTCGAGTGGCGCGTGGCAGAAGGCGATTGAGGAGTACCGTCGCGCGCTGGGCCTGTGTCCCCAGTTCGTGGACATCCGCCTCAAGCTGGGCAACGCCCTGCGAGACGCGGGTGACAACGTGGCGGCCATCGCCGAGTACGAGCAGGTCATCACGCAGAACCCAGCCTTCATCCCGGGCCGTATCCAGTACGGCGTGGCGCTGTACTCCGCTGGACGCAGGGCGGAGGCGGTGCAGGTGTGGGAGGACGTGCTGGCGCGCAGCCCCGACAACAAGAGCGCGCAGATGTATCTCAACCTGGTGAAGGACCCCGGCAAGGTGGAGCAGGCGGGTTGATGACCATGGATATCGCGAAGACCTATGCCCTGAAGTTCATCTCCGGGAAGTACCAGGGCGGAGAGTTCCCGCTGAAGGCGGAGAAGCAGATCGTCATCGGCCGCTCCAGCGAGCTGGACATGGTGCTCGTCGAGGACATGGTCTCGCGCAAGCACGCGAAGATCAGCTTCTCGGGTGGGAAGATCACCATCGAGGACCTCGGCTCCACCAACGGCACCTTCGTCAACGGCGAGAAGGTGAAGCAGGCCGGGCTCAAGGAGGGGGACCGCATCCTCATCGGGACCTCCATCCTCAAGCTCGTGCACCAGGGCGTTGACGGCGCCAACGTGGACGAGGGCATGGCCAAGCTGAAGTTGGAGGAGGCCGCCGCCGCCCAGGCCGCGCGGACCACCACCAAGGGCAGCTCCATGACGGGGAAGATTGAGGAAATCCCCCTGCCGGACCTGCTCCAGCTCTTCCACACCTCCAAGAAGAACGGCGTGCTGGTCGTCAACAGCGCCCAGGAGGGGAAGATCTACCTGCGCCAGGGTCGCGTGTACTACGCGGTCATCGGCGACAACCACAACCTGGGTCCGCAGAAGAGCTTCAACCGCATCATCACCTGGGAGCAGGGCGACTTCGAGCTGCGTCCGGCGGACAGCCAGGAGTTCATGGTGGAGCTGGACTCGTCCACGGAGGCGCTGCTGATGGACGCGCTCCGTCAGCTCGACGAGCTCAAGCGCCTCCAGCCGAGCCTGCCGCCTCCGGAAGCGATGCTCCAGCTGGTCGTCCCGCTGGCGCCGCCGCTCAAGGAGCTGACGCCGGAGCTGTTGGACGTGCTCCAGCTCGTCATCAACCAGGGGACCCTGGTGGGTGTGTTGGATCGCGCGGACGCGGACGACGTCGTCACGGCCGAAGGGCTGGTCCAGCTCCTCAAGCGCGAGTACGTGCGCATCATCTGAGTCGTACACAGGGCCCGCCCCTCATCCGGGCGGGTCCGAAAAGGGGAACACGCCGTGGCGGACGCGAAGTCGGTGAAGCGCCTGCGCCTCACCGAGCTGAGTCACTGCGCGGGTTGCGCGGCGAAGCTCAAGGCCGGGGACCTGTCGAAAATCCTGGGGGGACTGAAGTCCTCCCGTGGCCCCCAGGCCCTGGTGGGCTTCAACACGAACGACGACGCGGCCGTGTACCGCCTCGCGCCCGGCCTGGCCGTGGTGGAGACGGTGGACTTCTTCCCGCCCGTGGTCGACGACCCGTTCCAGTTCGGCGCCATCGCCGCGGCGAACGCGCTGTCGGACATCTACGCGATGGGCGCCAAGCCGCTGTTCGCGCTCAACCTCGTGGGCTTCCCGGACGGCCTGCCGCTGTCGGTGCTCTCCAAGATTCTGGCGGGGGGGCAGTCCAAGGTGGAGGAGGCGGGCATCTCCATCCTCGGCGGCCACAGCATCAGAGACCCGGAGCCCAAGTACGGCCTGGCCGTCACCGGCGTGGTGCATCCGAAGAAGGTGCTCACCAACGCGGGCGCGAAGCCGGGCGACGTGCTGCTGCTCACCAAGCCGCTGGGCACGGGCATCGCCACCACGGCAATCAAACGCGGGCTCGCCTCGAAGCAGCTCCAGAAGCGCGTCATCGCGGTGATGACCACGCTCAACCGCGCCGCCGGCGAGGTCTTCGCGTCGGGCCGGTTCAAGGTGAACGCGCTCACGGACGTGACGGGCTACGGGCTGTTGGGCCACCTGTTGGAGATGATGACCGGCGCGAAGACGCGCGCGGCCATCGACCTGGAGCGCATCCCCCTCATCGCCGAGGTGCCCGCGCTGGCCGAGGCGGGGGTGGTTCCGGGGGGCACCCGGTCCAACCTGGCCCACGTCCAGAAGAAGGTCCGCTTCCCCAAGGGACTGCCGGAGGCGATTCAGTGGGTGCTCGCCGACGCGCAGACCAACGGGGGCCTTCTGGCCAGCGTGCCCGCCAGCGACGCGCTCAAGGCCCTCAAGGCCCTGGACAAGGCGGGCGTGGACGCGGCCCTCATCGGTGAAGTGCGGGCGGGCCGCCCCGCCATCGAAGTCATCGGCTGAAGC
>NZ_JABXEM010000422.1:0-6260 GCF_013372595.1 Myxococcus sp. AM011 | reverse complement strand
GGTGGGCGGGAGGTCCGCTGTGCCGCCCTGCCCGCCTTGTGGGCCATGGGCGCTGGGCCCACGTTCTCCGTGACGTCCCCGCGAGGCGTTTCGTTGAGCTCGCTCCCGCGTCAGCTCACGGGGACAGGACCAGGCCCGGTGGCAAACGGGCATCGAGGGCATCCTCATGGCGGAACAACCCACCCAGGGCTCACCTGCGCGGCGGGCATCGATGAGCATGTGGGCGGTCAGCGCGCTCGGAATCGGCTCCATGGTGGGCGCTGGCATCTTCGCCCTGCTGGGCCAGGCCGCGCTGCTCGTCGGGCCGGAGACCTGGCTGTCCTTCGCGCTGGCGGGCGTCGTCGCTCTGCTGTCCGGCTACTCCTACGCCAAGCTCAGCTCGCGCTACCCCAGCTCCGGCGGCATCACCCGCTTCTTCGAGGAAGGCTTCGGGCGAGGGCTGGTCTCCGGGACGCTCTCGCTCATCTACCTCGTCACGCTGGCCATCAGCGTCGCCATGGTGGCGAAGACCTTCGGCGCCTACGCCACGCGCCTGTTCCTCCCGAGCGGAGGACACATCTGGTTCAGCATCTTCGGCTCGGCCATCGTCATCCTGCTGGCGGTCCTGAATGCCGTCGGCTCGGGGGCGGTGGGCAAGGCCGAGGTCATCCTCGTGTCCATCAAGCTCGTCATCCTGGGGGGCCTGCTGGCCGCGGGCATCTACTCGATGTCCCAGGGTGGAACGCGGCACCTCGCCGAGCACTCCCACCTGGGGCTCACCGCCCTCGTCTCGAGCGTGGGGCTGTGCTTCTTCGCCTACTCGGGCTTCGGAATGATGGCCAACGCCGCCTCGGACGTGGCCAACCCGAAGAAGACGATTCCCCGGGCCATCTTCCTGGCCATCGGCGTGGTGACGGTGCTCTACGTGGGGCTCTCCGTGACGGTGCTCTCCCTGGTGCCGCCGGCGCAGCTCGCCCATGACGCGGACACCGCCGTGGCCCAGTCGGCCCGGCCCGTGCTCGGCTCGGCGGGCTTCACCGTCGTCGCGCTCGGAGCCCTGCTCGCCACCGCGTCGGCCATCAACGCCACGCTCTTCTCCGCCCTCAACGTGTCCTCCGCGCAGGCCCGGGCAGGCCAGCTTCCCCGGGCCTTCAGCACCCCACTGAAGGGCCAGAGCACGCGGGGCTTCATGTGGGGGGTGGCCGCCATCCTGGTGATGGTCAACACCATGAGCCTGGGCGCCATCGCCAATGTCGCCAGCGCGACCTTCCTCATCTGTTACATGGCGGCCCACGTCGCCTGCTGGAAGCTCTCGCGCCAGACGGGCGCCTCGCGCGCCATCGTCGGCACGGGCGCGACGCTGATGGGCATCGTCCTCATCACCTTCCTCGTCAGCTCCGCGAAGACGCAGCCGCTCTCGCTCGTCCTCACCGTCGTCGCCGTCGCGGGCAGCGCGCTCGTCCAGTGGCTCATCCAGTCGCATCACCGCGGACTGCCCCACTCCCGCGCGAGCTGAGTCGCCCGCACGCGCGACGATGACGGACACGCGGACGAGGAGGCCCGCTTTCCCACAGTGGTCCTGACCTCCTGGCTGAGATGCCCCGCCGCGAAGGGTCCCTACGTTTCCAGCCACTTCACCGTGGTGACAACGGACCCGATGACTCCAGCGTCTTCCCAGCAGCAGCGCACTGTTCGCGGCGTCGCCTTCGCACTGATGGCGACGCTGAGCCCCTTTGCCGGGGAAGCCCGGGCCCAGGAGCCTTCCACGCGGGAGCCCGCGCGAGCGGAGCCCTCCGCGAGCCAGGACACGCGGACCGACGCGCCCTCCGCGCCCCTGTCTCCCGGTGAGGAGCTGGTGCTTCCAGCGCTGCCCTTCCTCGACCTCAAGCTCCCCTCGAACACCCAGGCGTTCGCCCCTCGCCCCGACCATGCGGTCTTCGACACCGCCCTGCCCGGCTACTTCCGGATTCCGAGCACGAAGGTCTTCCTGAAGCTCGGCATCGGCGCCACCACGACCTTCGCCGTCACCTCCAAGCTCCTGGGCACGCCCACCTGGTTCACCACGTCCGCCATCCCCGTGCGCGGGCAACCCTTCTTCCACTCTCCGGGCACCCACACGACAGCCACTGCCAACCCGTCCGACATCTCGCTGGAGATGCGCGGCAAGACGGAGCTGGGGCCCATGCGGCTGCTCTTCACCACGAGCTTCGCCCAGGCCCAGCCCGCCTTCGGCTTCCATCCGAACTACGCCTACGCGCAGCTGGGCGGCGTCCTCGCGGGCTTCACCGACTCCACCTTCGCGGACGTCGATGCCTATCCGAGCACCCTCGACTTCGAGGGTCCCAACGCGCTCGTCTTCTCCAAGCACGCCGTGGTGCGCTACAGCCACGCGCTGTCCCACGACAAGGAGCGGCGGATGTTCCTCCACGTCGCCCTGGAGCAGCCCGGCTCCAACGTGCCCACGTCCGCGGGAGCGCCGCGCGACATGCTCCCCGACGCGGTCATCGCCTGGCGCGCCGAGGGAGCCCGGGGGCACCTGCAGCTGTCGGGGCTGGTGCGCGCGGTGGGCACCCAGTCGCGGGACAGCAAGGACAGCAAGACGGCGCTGGGCATCGGCGGCAACCTGACCGGTGCGTACCACTTCTCCCACAAGCACACGCTGCTCGCCGGCATCTCGGGTGGACAGGGCCTGGGCGCGTACCTCAACGACACGGGCGGCGCGCAATACGACGCCGCGCTGAACACGGCGGGTGACCTCAAGGCCATCCCCCTGCTCGGCGCCTATGCGGGCTTCACCTACGCATGGACCCACACGCTCAGCTCCACCGCGACCTATGGGTGGCTCAAGCTCTGGGACCGCGACTTCGCAGCCTCGCTCGACGCGAAGGGCTTCCGCCGCTCGCAGTACGCGTCCCTGAACCTGGTGGCCAGACCCATGAAGGGCGTCCTCGTCGGCGTCGAGGGGCTGTGGGGCTACAACCGCGCCATCGACAGCCAGTCCGGACAGGCCGTCCGCGGACAGCTCACCCTCCAGTACCGCTACTGAAACACCACACGAACCAGGACCGAGGGAAGCCGCCATGGAGTCGGGGACGACCAGAACAGCCACTGCCGCCCGGGCGTCGCCCAAGCTGGGCGTGCTCACGCTGGCCATCATGAACGTCACGGCCGTCGTCAGTCTGCGCGGCCTGCCGGCGGAGGCCGAATACGGACTGACTTCCCTCTTCTATTACACCTTCGCGGCGGTGTTCTTCCTCATCCCGGTCTCGCTCGTGGCGGCGGAGCTGGCGACGGGCTGGCCCGAGAAGGGCGGCGTGTTCCGCTGGGTCGGCGAGGCGTTCGGTCCCCGGTGGGGCTTCCTCGCCATCTTCCTGGTCTGGATGGAGTCGACCATCTGGTTCCCGACGGTGCTCACCTACGGCGCGGTGGCGTTGGCCTTCGTCGGTCCCAACCAGACGTGGGACAAGTCGCTCTCCAGCAACAAGTTCTACACGATTCTCATCGTGCTGGGCCTGTACTGGGCGGCCACCCTCGTCTCGCTGCGCGGGCTCAAGACGTCCTCGAAAATCTCCAAGTGGGCGGGCCTCATCGGCACCATCATCCCCGCCTTGCTGCTCATCGCGTTCGGCCTCGTGTACCTGGCCTCGGGACGACCGCTCCAGATTCAGCTCGGCTGGGACAAGGTGATTCCCGACTTCAGCCAGTTCGGAAACCTGGTGCTCGCCGCGTCCATCTTCCTGTTCTACGCGGGCATGGAGATGAACGCCATCCACGTCGTGGATGCCAAGAACCCCTCGCGCACCTATCCGCTCGCCATCCTCATCGCGTCGGTGACGACGGTGGTGCTGTTCGTGCTCGGCACGCTGGCCATCAGCTTCATCATCCCCAAGACGCAGATCAACCTGACGCAGAGCCTGCTCGTCTCGTACCGCGACTTCTTCAAGGCGTTTGGAATGGCCTGGCTGTCACCGGTGATAGCAGCGGCCCTCTTCCTGGGGGTGCTGGGCAGCGTCACGGTGTGGGTCTCCGGCCCCTCGGCGGCGCTGGGAGTCGTGGGCCGAGCGGGCTATCTGCCGCCGTTCCTCCAGCGGATGAACCGACACGGCGCGCCCAGCCACATCCTCATCGTGCAGGGGATGGTGGTCACCTTCCTGTCGTTGATGTTCGTCATCCTGCCGTCGGTGCAGGCGGCGTATCAAATCCTCAGCCAGCTCACGTCGACGCTCTACCTCATCATGTACATGCTGATGTTCTCGGCCGCCATCTACCTGCGCTACAGCGAGCCGCACACGAAGCGCGCGTACCGGGTACCGGGCGGCGAAGTGGGCATGTGGGTCATCGGTGGAGCGGGCCTCATCGGAGCGCTCGTCGCGTTCGTGCTCAGCTTCATCCCTCCGTCGCAAATCAAGGTCGGCAGCCCGATGACGTACGTGCTCATCCTCATCGGCGGCAACGTCCTCTTCGTGGCCATCCCGCTCATCCTCTATGCACGGCGCAAGGCCAGCTGGCGCTCGGCGGCGGGAGCGCGCGACCTGGCCCCCTTCAACTGGGAGAAGCCCGGCGCCTCGGGCCACCCCGGCGCGGAGCCGACGCAAGACGAAGAGGAGGCCTGGCCTCGCACGACTCCACCCAACAGGAGGCAACCCGATGACACCGGCCACCATCCGCGCGGCGACCACTGAAGCACATCAGCGGTACCTGGACCTGAAGGAGGGGCAGAACGCCAGCTACATCCCGGTGCTCGCGCGCGTCCAGCCCGAGCGCTTCGGGCTCGTGGTCATCACCGCGGACGGACAGGCGACGGAGGCTGGAGACACCCGCTCCGAGTTCGCCATCGAGTCCATCTCCAAGGTGTTCACGCTCGCGCGGGTGCTCGACGAGGTGGGCTCGGAGGTCCTCCGCGCGAAGGTCGGCGACAACCCCACCGGCGAGTCCTTCTCCTCCGTCCACGCGCTCGTGGTGCATGACGGAAAGCCGCTCAACCCCTTCGTCAACGCGGGGGCCATCGCCACCGTCAGCCTGGTCCCCGCGGACTCGGCGGAGCAGCGCTGGAAGAAGATTCACGAGACCGTGTGTGCCTTCGCGGGCCGCGAGCTCTCCGTCATGGACGAGGTCTATCGCTCGGAGTCGGCGACCAATCAGCACAACCGCGCCCTCGCGTGGCTGCTCGACAGCAGCCACACCCTCTACAGCGACCCCATGGAGGCGACGGACGTCTACACGCGCCAGTGCTCAGTGGGACTGACGACGTATGACCTGGCGGTGATGGGGGCCACCCTCGCCGCCGGAGGCCTCAATCCCCTCACCCGGAGACGCGCGGTCAAGGCGGAGCACGTGCCTCGGATTCTCGCCGAGATGACCATGAGCGGCCTCTACGACAACACGGGCACGTGGCAATACGAGGTCGGGTTGCCCGCCAAGAGCGGCGTGGGCGGCGGAATCCTCGCCGTCGTTCCCGGCAGGCTCGCCATCGCGGCGTTCAGCCCTCCGCTGGACCGCTTCGGCAACAGCGTGAGGAGCCAGCGGGCCATCCAGCACCTCTCGAAGGTGCTCGGCCTCAACCTCTTCGCGTCCCAATCCCCAGCGGGGTGAAGCGCGACGCGGCGCGCGCCTGTCACTGCGCCACGGGCACCTGCGCGATGAGGATGCGGTCCCTGCCGTCATTGCGCACCGCGTCCCGGTTGGTCAGCGGCAGGCGAGCATCCGTCTTCGGGTCCCACAGGCCCAGCCAGATGTTGAGGGCCTTCGGGTTGGCGTCGGCGGGGAGGTAGATGGAGAACTCGTCCTTCACCGTCTCGCCCGTCTTCCACTGTGACGTGGGCAACATTCCGCCGGCGGGCATGTGGTCCAGGTTCATCCGCTCCATGCGGCCGCCCGTGTCCTCGACGTGGACGAAGATGAGGTAGTCCGCGTCCAGGGCGTCGAGCACCTTGAAGTAGACGGTGACCTGGGCCCGCTCCCCGGGCGTCAGCCGCCCGGGCTGGACGGTGGCGGCCACCAGCTCCACCTTGCCGCCCAGGTTGGCGCCGTTGCGCACGGACAGGGCCGGAACCTGGGTGACGGTGGCGGCCCGTCGCTGCTCGGGACTCGCTCCGCCCGGGGCCTCGACGATGCAGGCAGTTCCCAGCAGGAGGACCGACAACAAGGCGGTGGGGAGCTCGGGGCGCATGGCAGGGCGTTTCTACTCGGCCACGGGCGCTGCATCCACCGGCGTGTTGGTGTATGCGGAGCGGCGCACATGAAGACCCCCCATGCCCTCGACGCCCTGACCGCTCAGGTGC
>NZ_JABXEM010000421.1:0-6261 GCF_013372595.1 Myxococcus sp. AM011 | reverse complement strand
GCCTCCCGCAGCAGCGCCTCCACGGCGTCCCGCCCCGGGTTGTCACCTCGATGTCCCCGCGCCCCGGTGAGTCCACCGCTGAAGCGGAGCCGACCGGCGGCATCATAGAACAAGGAATGTCCGGAAGTAGCGACTCCAAACCCGCGAGCTTGCTCGCCTCCCATATCCGCGAGCACGGTGACGCCCGGAATCGCGGCGGCGGCACGCCACAGGGGCCCTTGCGTCCAGTCGCTGGAAGTGCCCTCGGGCTGGAGGAACAGGACGCGCGCGTCGAGCTGGCCCCGGGCGTGCTCCATCAGGACGGACAGCTCCCCCAGGCTCGCGCGAGTGCAGGGGCAGCGCGGGTGGGCGAGCATCACCAGCGTGGGCCGCCCCTCCGCGCGAGGAGGGTGCGCGGACGAGGGCCAGGAGGAAGGGGCCTCGCGCGTCTCGCCCGGGGTGAGGGCATGTCGGGCCAGGAGCGCGAAGCCCGCCGCCGTGGCGACCAGCCACAGCAGACCTCCCAAGAGCCACGCCCCCCGCGACAGGGCGGGAACCTTCATCGGGGACCCCACTTGTGCTCGGCCAGGCCGGAGGTCAGCCGGCTCATGTCGCGCTTGAGGCGCGCGGACTCGGCGGCCCGGCGGATCATCGCGATGAGGTCCGAGGGCTGGTAGGGCTTGAGCACCAGATAGAAGAGGCCCTGCGCATCCAGGCGGTCCCTCCAGTCGAGGTACTCGCGAGAGCCCGTCACCAGCACGCCCGCGAGGTGAGGGTACTGAGTCACGGCCTCGCGCAGCAGTTGGATGCCGCTGGGCCCGGGCATGTGGAGGTCGGTGCACAGGACGTCGAAGGGGCGCAGTCCGAGCAGCCGTCGCGCGGTGAGCGCATCGGGCGCGGTCTGGACCTCGAAGTCCTCGGAGAGCACGGCCGAGGTGGTGGCGAGGACAGCGGCCTCGTCATCCACCAGCAGAACCTGGAGCCTCGGAGCAGTCATTGGCGGGACCTCCCGAGGATAACGTCGTCCGAGCCAGACCGTGAGCAGTCGCGGTGGATTGTTCGCCACCGGCGGACGCACGGTACGCGAGCGCTAGAGGGCGGGCACCTACACCCGCGTGCGGGCCTCGCGCGGACGGGGACACCTGCGCTTGCTCCTCTGTCTACCGTCTCGCATGTCCACGGGTTGGAGCGAGCGGATCCCCCTGCGGGCTCTCGGGCCTGGCTCGCGCGCTGACTCACGAACTGCTCACTCTGAGCCATGAGCCGCTCGTGCTGAGCCGCTCACTGGTGGGCGGTGAAGCGGCCTTTCGCCAGGAAGACGTTCGCGTCGTCGATGAGGACCTCCGTGCCCGCGTCGGCGCGCCAGACGTCGATGAGCGCCGTCACGCGCTCGTACGTGAGGGGATAGACCTCGCCATGAGGAGGCTTCTCCACCAGCACCCACTCGTACACCTGACCGTCAGGGGGCTGCGGTCCACCCACCGCGTGGATGTCGTCGCGGTCCGCGAGCAGGGAGACGAAGTTGCTGCCGAGCAGCGCCGGGCCCTCGCGATGCTGGGCAAGCACTTCCACGCCGCGCGCGATGCTGTCCAGCCGCGCCGGGTCTCCGGGACACTGTCGCGGGTACGTCCGGGAGGAGGTCAGCGTGCGCGTGAACTGGCGCAGGTTGAGCTCGTTGCTGAAGAGGAGGATGAGCCCCGTGGACACCAGGACCCATGCGGGCACCTTCCGAGCGCGCAGCAAGGGCAGGAAACCCATCAGCGCCGCGGCCAGCAGCGGCACGCCGTAATGGAAGCGCCAGGCCATGCCGAGGAAGCGGATGCCGAGCATCGGCAACAGCACCAGCAGCCACGCCCAGTCCGGCTTCACGCGCTCGCGCCAGGCCCAGACTCCCAGCGGAACCAGCAGCAACACCAGCGTGCCCACGCGCGACAGGTGGACCGGAGCCAGCCGGAGCGAGCTGTAGTGGAGGAGCCCGCCGTCCATGCCCTGCTTGAGCCGGATGCTGTAGTCCTCCGACGGCCCCAGCCACCACGGCCGCAACCCATAGACGCCCGCGAGCCACACCAGCGACAGCACGCCCACGCCCACCGCGAAGCGCCGCTCGCCGCGCAGCCACAGCGCGACGGTCAGCATGATGCCCCCGAAGGCGAACTCCTCCTTGCAGGCGAACAGCAGCACCAGCGACACGAGCAGCCAGCCGTTGCGGCGCAGGTGCCACGCCACGCCCGCCATCACCCACGGCAGCGCGGACCACGTCGTGGGGTGGATGGGGAACTTCAGCGCCTCCACCGCGCTGGGAGACAGCAGCAGGAACGCCGCCAGCAGCCCCGTGGCCGCGCGACTCAGCAGCCCGCGTGCCTGGAGCCAGAGCAGCGGCGCCACCGCGAGCAACACGAAGAGCGCCTCGCCCACCAGCGCGGCCCACATCGGAGGCAGCACCGCCACCAGCGGGCGCGCCAGCACCAGGATGGGGTCGAAGTGGTCGTTGAAGATGTAGACCTGTCGCGCGCTGAGCCAGGGGTTCGGGTCCTCGAGCGACATGCGCGCCAGGGCCTGCGTGTAGATGCCCAGGTCGAAGTGCGCGAAGCAGGCGTGCGCGGCCTGAATCCACACCGGCGCGACGACGAGCACCGCCCAGACGAGGACCACGAGCGGCAGGGCCAGCATGCCCGGCCATCGCCGTGCGTGTCCGGGGCTCGAATCGTCGGCGGAAGGAGTCATGAGGTCGCGAAGCGAGGCGCCACCGGCCACGGCCCCGAAGCCGCGTCGTCTAGCGCACTCTCGTGACGCATGTCATCCGACTCGACAGACCGTCCGGCCCCCCCGGGGCCCGCCGCACCCGAACGAAGGATGCGAGGCCCCGAGGCGCGAGGTCCTCCATGCACTTCAGTGTCGATGATGCGCGTGCAGCCCATCCGTGTAGTGCTGGAGCTGCCGGCGCGCGGCGTCGAACGCATCCGATACGGCCTGGTAGGGGTCCTCGTGCGCGGCGTCGTGCTCCGGGTCCCTGCCCGCGACGATGTCCTTTCCGGGCACGTGCAGGTCCACGCGCACCCGGAAGTGGTGGCTGTGCGCGTTGTGTCGGTGAGGCTCATCCACCACGACGTGGCATCCGACAATGCCGTCGAAGAACTGCTCCAGCTTCGCTGCGTGGTCGCGGATGTGCTCGTTCAGGGCCTCGCTGGTCGCCATGCCCCGGTAGGTAATCTGCAACGCTCGCTTCATCGTCGGCCTCGGGTCGGGCCCCGCCATTCGCGGGGCTTCAGGGTGCACCCCTCTCCATTGCATCACCCTGGCCAGCGCCAACCCCTTGGAATGCCTGGGCACCCCGCGCGCGCTTGCGCGGGCTTTGCGGCGAAATGGGGCGGCGCGCAGCCCCTGCGGGGCGCAATGCCCCACGCCTACCTGCTCGTGTCGAGCACGGCCGCGCCGCGCACCCGTCCCTCGCGCAGCGCGGTGAGCGCCTCGTTGGCCTCGGACAGGGGGAACACGCGCACCTCGGTGCGCACCGGCACGCTGGGCGCGAGCACCAGGAAGTCCATCGCATCCGAGCGCGTCAGGTTCGCCACCGAGCGCACCACCTTCTCCTCCCAGAGCAGCGAATACGGGAACGAAGGGACATCGCTCATGTGGATGCCGCCACACACCACCACTCCGCCCTTGTCCACGGCGCGCAGCGCGGCGGGCACCAGCGCTCCCACGGGCGCGAACAGGATGGCCGCATCCAACGGCTCCGGAGGAAGCACATCCGAGCCACCCGCCCACACCGCGCCCAGCTCCCGGGCGAAGCGCTGCCCCTCCTCGTCCCCGGGACGCGTGAAGGCAAACACGCGGCGCTTGCGATGACGCGCCACCTGGATGAGCACGTGCGCGGCGGC
Source organism: Myxococcus sp. AM011 (assembly GCF_013372595.1). Taxonomy (NCBI): domain Bacteria; kingdom Pseudomonadati; phylum Myxococcota; class Myxococcia; order Myxococcales; family Myxococcaceae; genus Myxococcus; species Myxococcus sp. AM011. The sequence goes on along the minus strand of NZ_JABXEM010000421.1, from coordinate 2,401 downwards.
GCCAAAGCCATACAATCCCAGCCGTTCACCCTCTCCCGACAGGCGCAGGCTGCGAAAGCCGATGAGCCCCGCGCACATCAACGGCGCGGCGTGGACGTCCGAGTAGTTCGCGGGCAGCGGGAAGCAGAAGCGGTGGTGCGCCACGGCGTACTCCGCGTAGCCGCCGTCCACCTGGTAGCCGGTGAAGCGCGCGAAGTCGCAGAGGTTCTCCCGGCCGGACACGCAGAAGCGGCACTGTCCGCAGGTCCAGCCGAGCCAGGGCACGCCGACCCGCGTCCCCTCCTCCACCCCGAGCACCTCGTCGCCCGCCTCCACGACGGTGGCCACGATTTCATGGCCTGGGATGAGCGGCAGCTTGGGCCTCGGCAGCTCACCGTCCACCACGTGCAGGTCCGTGCGGCACACCGCGCAGGCGTGCACGCGGAGCAGCACCTCCTGCGGGCCCGGTCGGGGGATGGGCCTCGTCTCCGCTCTCAGTGGCTGCCCCGGCGCGTGGAGAACCATCGCGCGCATGGTGCCTTCCATGGGGTCGCTCCCTCTGTCGTCCGCCCTTCAGCGGGCGCATCCGTCCGAGGGAAACATGGGGGGCGACTGCTCCAGCGGGAAGCGCGTCCGAGCTTCCTGCCTCAAATCTGGATGCCCGCGAGGAGGCCCGGCCAGGTGCGCACGGTGGTGCGTCCGCTGTCGCTGACCTCCTTCCACTCCGGCCCGATGCCCAATTCCTTCCACGGGTCACTCCCGTTCCAGGTGACGAGCGTGTTGGAGCTGACCCCGCCGAACACGGCGAAGCGGCTCGACAACTGCCAGCCCGCCATCACCCGGAGCTGCCCGAGCACGTGGTTCGTGTCGTCGTCGAAGTCGAAGAGGCGGTTGGCGTGCAGGCTGGAGCCCAGCACGTCCACGTCGACATAGAACCGGCCCATGGGGATGTGGCCGCCCAGTCCCGCGCCCACCGTGTAGCGACGGCGGTCTCCGTCCATCGGCGGAGAGAGCCCCACGGTGAGCAGCGTGTAGAGGTGTCGTCCGCCCAGCTTCAAGCCGATGTTCGTCAGCGCCACGTCACTGGCCCACGCCTGCACATGGGCCTGACCGTTGCCCACGAAGCTCAGCAGGCCCACCGACTCGCCCTCCGTCTCGCCCGCCACGTTCACCAGGCCCACCTGCGCGCCGTCCACATGGCCGGCCACGTTCACCAGGCCCACCTGCGCGCCGTCCACGTCGCCGCCCACGTTGATGAGGGAGAGCTGCGCGCCGGCCAGCTTGCCCGCGTAGCTGACGCCCGAGGACATCTGCAGGCCCGTCAGGTCGGACGCGACGTTGACTCCCGCCGCCATCTGGACCCCGCGCGAGACACCGCGCGCCACGTTGCCACCCACCGCCATCTGGATGCCGTTCAACGTCCCCGCCGCCAGGTTGCCACCCACCGTGAGCTGCGCGCCCCGCACGTTGGCGCCCGCGATGTTCGCGCCCACGGAGAGCTGCGCGCCCTCCATCTCCCCCGTCGTCACGTTGGCGCCCACCGTGAGCTGTCCGCCGCCCATCGTTCCTCGCACCACGTTGGTGCCCACCGAGGCCAGCACGCCCTCCGAATCCCCGCCCACCAGGTTGCCACCCACCGCGAGCAGCGTGCCGTCCACCGGACCGCCCGACACGTTGGCGCCCACCGTGGCCAGCACACCCGTCGCGCCATGCGTCACCCAGTTGCCGCCCAACGACAGGCCCAGCGCCGTCACCCGCCGGGCATGCGTGGCGATGAGCCCGATGGACACGTCATGCACCAGGTTCTGGCGAGCGAAGCCCGACGTGCTCAGCCCCGGCAGAATCGACAGGTTGAAGGGCACATGGACCTCCTGCTCCGCGGCCTCGGACTTCGCCGTCGCCACCGCCACGGGAGCATCCGTCGCCGTCACCGCGCCCACCGTCGTCGCCTCGACGAGGGGCGGCGGCACCATCGCCCGCTCCACGCCCGGACCTTCGACGGTCGGCACGGACGCCGGACCCGCGTCACCGCCCACCGAGGCGCCAGGTGCCGGGTCCACGCCCTTCGCCTCCTCGGCGCCGGCGGACATCGCCACCATCGCCGCCATGACTCCCGCACACACCGAGACCTTGCGCTTCATCGCTGGACCTTCCTGAGCTTATATCCGAGAGGGCTCCTCCCACGCGTGACGCGGGCACCGGAGCCGGGGTTGTTTCGCGGGAGACGTCGCCGCCTCCCCTCGCGCAACAGAACACCGGGCCCGCGAAATACTGTCACCGGACCTCCACGCCAGGATTTCCCCACCATGGCCCAGACACCCCAGCGCCCCAGGCCCGCTTCCCCGCCCTCGCGGCGGGACGTGCTCGCCGCGGGGCTCGGCGCCGCGCTGCTCCCGGGCCTGACGCACGCGGCCCCGAAACC
>NZ_JABXEM010000420.1:0-6300 GCF_013372595.1 Myxococcus sp. AM011 | reverse complement strand
GAGGGTGGGGACAGACCCTCCCGGGCCCCTCGTGAGCCTGGGAGGGTCTGTCCCCACCCTCCCCTGACCTGACACGTCAACGGCACGCTCGCTCGCGTCCGAACGTGCCCTGACACGTCAGGAGGGCCCCTCCACGCCTGGCCGACTCCTCACGGCGCCCTGGCCCAGGGCGTGCAAATGTGCGCTCGCACACATTTGGTGGCTGAAGGCCGCGCGCGCTCCTGATGAGCCGCGCGGATGTGGAGGAACCCTTGAATCCTAGAAGTCGTCATCCCCTGCTCGGAGGACTCGCCGTTCTCTGCGCGCTTTCGACCCAGGCGCAGGCCCAGCGAATCCCGAGCATCGAGTTGGAGCGGCTGCAACTCAACCCAGGCGCGAAGGACAGCCTCGTGCTGTCCACCGGCGACCTGCTGCCGGACGGAACGTTCCGCATCGGCCTCACGGCGCACTATGAGCACCAGCCCCTGGTGCTGCTGCGCAACGACGAGGTGCAGGGCACCGTCGTCTCCAACCGCGTGTCGGTGCACTTCAGCGGCGCCTATGCGGTGACGGACTGGCTGGAAGTGGGCGCGCAGGTGCCCGTCGTCACGCAGTGGGGCCCGGAGACGCGCGCGCTCGGCATCGACAAGCCGGGCACCTTCGCGCTGGGCACGCCCTGGCTGCAGGCGCGCGCGGGCCTGTTGTCGGAGTCGCGCGGCGGGCCGCTGGACGTGGGCCTGCACCTGGGCGCGGCGCTGCCCTTTGGCAGCGAGGAGGTGCTCACGAAGGATGACGGCTTCGTCTTCACCCCGCGCGTGGGACTCGGCAAGAAGCTGGGCGACACCTGGCGCCTGGGCGCCGACGTGGGCGCGCTGGTGCGGACCAAGACGTACGCCCTCACCCCCGGCGCGGACCCGCTGCGCGACGAGATGGGCGTGGAGATGAACGGCGGTGTGAATCTCACCGCGAACCTTTTCGGCCTGCGCGAGGAGCTCGTCGTGCGCGGCACGCTGCCCTTCGCCGACGCGCCCAAGTCGCTCGAGGTGCTGCTCGGCCTGCGCTCGAAGCCGAACAATGGCGCCGAGCTCTACATCATGGGCGGCCCGGGCTTCGGCGAGACGCCGGGCACCCCGGAGTTCCGCGTGCTGGGCGGCGTCAACTTCGGCCCTGACACCACGAAGGTGGCGTCATGTGTCGCGGGCAAGCCCCACGACGCGGCCCGCTGTCCGGACCTGGACGCGGATGGCGACGGCGTGAAGAACGTGGCGGACCGCTGCCCGACGGCGCCGGGCCTCGCCGAGCTCAACGGCTGCGCGGACACGGACGACGACCAGGACGGCCTGATGAACCTGGCGGACCGCTGCCCCGCCCAGGCGGAGAACCTCAACGGCTTCGAGGACGCGGACGGCTGCCCGGATGACCCGGACACGGACGGCGACGGCCTGGCCGACTCCAAGGACGCCTGCCCCAGCGCGCCCGAGGACCTGGACGGCTTCGAGGACGCCAACGGCTGCCCGGACCCGGACAACGACCAGGACGGCGTGGCCGACGCGCGCGACGCCTGCATGAACGAGGCGGGCCCGAAGGAGAACCGCGGCTGCCCGGACAAGGACCGCGACGGCGATGGCCTCGTGGACCGGCTGGACAACTGCCCCGACGAGCCGGGCACGGAGAAGAACCACGGCTGCAAGCAGAAGCAGCTGGCGAACATTGGAGAGGGCCAGATTCGCATCCTCGAGTCCGTCTTCTTCGAGAACAACAAGGATGTCATCAGCGCGCGCAGCCACAAGCTGCTCGACAGCGTGGCGTCCATCCTCGCGTCGCACCCTGAAATCGAGAAGCTGCGCGTCGAGGGCCACACCGACAACACGGGCAAGGCCGACTACAACCTGGACCTGTCCCAGCGCCGCGCCGAAGCAGTGGTGAAGTACCTGGTGGACAAGGGCCTCAGCCGCGAGCGGCTGGATTCGCAGGGCTTCGGCCCGGCGAAGCCCATCGCCGAGAACACCACCAAGCCCGGCCGCGCCAAGAACCGCCGCGTGGAGTTCCGCATCGTCGGTGACGCCGAGGGCGTCGAGACGAAGCAGGGCGCTCCCGCCGACACCCTCGAGAAGTGAGGCAGACACTCATGAACCCACGAATCCCTGAACCCCTTTGTCCGGAGCCCGCGAAGTCCTGGCGCCCGGGCCTGTCCACCGCGCTCGCGCTCGCGCTCTTCACCGTCCTCACCGGCTGCGAGCAGAACACCCCGGCGCCCTCTCCCGTCGAGGAGGCCGTGCTGACGTCGCGGCTGGCCCCTCCCGTCGTCGGCGACGGTCGCATCCAGCCCGGCGAGCAGTGTGACGACGGCAACACGGTGAGCGGTGACGGCTGTTCCGCCACCGGCGTCATCGAGGCCGGCTACCTCTGTCACGTCCCCGGACGGGCGTGCTCGCTGGCCTCGCTGTGTGGCAACAACGTCGTCAACCCGGGCGAGGCCTGTGACGACGGCGACACCGCCGCCGGCGCCAACGGATGCACCGCCACGTGTGACTTGTCGCTGTGCGGCAATGGCACGTTCAACAACCGCCAGTGGCCGAACTTCGACCAGGAGATCTGCGACGACGGCAACCGCACCGAAGGCGACGGCTGCAGCCGCATGTGCGAAGTGGAGCCCGGCTTCGCCTGCGCGGGAACGCCCAGCCGCTGCGTGAGGGCGGGCCTCGCGTTCTTCAACACCGGCGTGGACCAGAACAACCGCCGACTGGAGGTCGGCGCGGACCCGCACTGGTTCTATACGGGTGGCTCGACGGGCGCCGCCACGGGCGTGCGCAACGCCAATGACTGGCCGCAGGAAATCACCACGGCCCGCTTCATGGCGGCCCCGCTGGGCGCGCCCGTGTGCGTCTACCAGGACTTCATCATCCCCTCGACGACGAACATCGCCCAGTTCCGCATGCGGCTGGCGACGTTCAACGACAACGAGTTCGACAGCGCGTCCGTCAACGGCACGCCCTTCACGCCCATCACCGTGAGCGAGCCGGCGGGCAACTCCTGGCAGAAGAACATCATCCGGGAGTTCGGCACGACGGCGGCCTGGCGCACGGGCCTCAACCGCATCGAGCTGTGCAACGAGAACGCGGCTTCGACGCCCAACGCGTTCCGCTACCTCTTCGTGGACGCCTACGACGACCGCTGCGGCGACGGCGCGGTGTCCCTGCGTGAGGAGTGCGACGACGGCAACACCACCAACAACGACGGCTGCAGCTCCAGCTGCGGCATCGAGCCCGGCTATGGCTGCGCGGGTACGCCCAGCTCCTGCGCGGCGACGTGCGGCAACGGCCTGCTCAACTCGGGCGAGCAGTGCGACGACGGCAACGGCACGGTGGGCGACGGCTGCAACGCGTCCTGCCGCGTCGAACCCGGCTACTCCTGCCCCACCCCGGGCCAGGCGTGTGTCACCACCTGCGGCAACGGCGCGGTCGACCCGGGCGAGCTGTGCGATGACGGCAATGGCCTGTCCGGCGACGGCTGCTCCAACTCCTGCCGCATCGAGAGCGGCTACGAGTGCGTGGGCCAGCCGTCCAACTGCGCGCCGCTGTGCGGCAACTCGCGGCTGGATTCCGGCGAGCTGTGCGACGACGGCAACACGAACCTGGGTGACGGCTGCTCCAACGCCTGCACCCTGGAGCTGGGCTACTCCTGCCCCACCGTGGGCCAGCCCTGCGCGAAGACGTGCGGCGACGGCACGGTGAACCCGGGTGAGCAGTGCGACGACGGCAACCTGAACTCCGGCGACGGCTGCGCCACCGAGTGCCGCACGGAGCCGGGCTACTCCTGCAGCAGGCCCTCCAACGGGCCCTCCGTGTGCGCGCAGACCTGCGGCAACGGGACGCGGGAGGCCAGCGAGACGTGCGATGACGGCAACACGGCGAACGGCGACGGCTGCTCGCAGGGCTGCGGCGTGGAGACGGGCTACTCCTGCTCCGGCACGCCCTCCACCTGCACCACGCTCTGCGGCGACGGCCTCACCGCCGGCACCGAGGCGTGTGACGACGGCAACGCGACGGGCGGCGACGGTTGCACCGCGTGCGCCGTGGACCCGGGCTACAGCTGCCCGCCTCCTGGCAACGTCTGCTTCAACACCTGCGGCAACGGCGTCATCAACGCGGGCGAGACGTGCGACGACGGCAACACGACGAACGGCGACGGCTGCTCCGGCATCTGCGGCCGGGAGCCGGGCTACAACTGCTCCGGCGCGCCCTCCACCTGCGCCACCACCTGCGGCGACGGCGTCGTGGCCGGCTCCGAGGTGTGTGACGACGGCAACCTGAACAGCGGCGACACCTGCTCGCCTCGCTGCCTCTGGGCGAACGGCCAGCCCTGCAGCGCCTCCGGCGTCTGCGAGAGCGGCACCTGCAACCCGAACACGGACGTCTGCGTCACCGCCAACGTGTGCGGCAACGCGATGCTGGACAACGGGGAGCTGTGCGACGACGGCAACACGACGAACGGCGACGGCTGCGCGGCCACCTGCGCGATTGAACCGGGCCATGGCTGCGCCGGCAATCCGTCCGTCTGCGCCGTGACGTGCGGCGATGGCATCAAGGCTTCCTCCGAGGCGTGTGACGACGGCAACACGACGGCCAACGACGGCTGCTCGGCCACCTGCACGATTGAAGCGGGCCATGGCTGCCAGAACACCAACGTGCGCGCGTTCATCACGCGTCAGGGCAGCAGCCAGTGCACCCAGGTGTCCAGCATCTCCGAGCCGGAGCTGCCCGCGGGCGCCGTGGTTGCGTTGCTGACGGTGCCGGGCCGCTACCGCACCGGCTACGTCTCCGGAGCGGTGAGCTACTCCGGTGGCACCAACTGGTATCCGGGCATCTTCGGCTTCAACCACGACACGAGCGCGGGCACACAGCACTTCTCGTTGGGCGACGTCCCGGCGGGGGGCCCCGCGTCCACCACGCGTGATGCCGCCATGGAGCTGGGCTTCCCGCTGCGCCGCGACTTCGACGCGACGTCGGGCGACGTGCGCCTGGCGCTCATCGACACCGACTGCGCGCTGAACAACAACTCGGAGACCGCGGTGTCCTACCGCGTGGACTCGCTGTCCATCTGCCAGCTCATTCCCGTGCTGACGGACCCGACCCCGGGCGGCGTGTCCAACCCCGTCATCGGGGGCACCGGCTCGCCGGGCTCCACCATCAACGTCTACGTGGATGGCAGCCCCACCTCCGCGTGCACCGCCGTCGTCGACAACAGCGGCAACTGGGTGTGCGATTTGGGCAACATCCCCGAGGGTCCGCACTCGGTGGTCCTCACCTCCACCGAGGTGGGCGCCACGGAGACGGCTCCGCCGGTGAACATCACCATCGACAACGGGCCGCCCGCCGCGCCCGTCATCACCGGCCCCGCCAACGGCTCCACCACGCCCGACTCGACGCCGCCCCTGAGCGGCACGTCCGAGCCGAACGCCACGGTGACGGTGAGCGAGGGGGGCACGGTGCTGTGCACCGCCACCGCCGACGCCACGGGCAACTGGAGCTGCACGCCCGCCACGCCGATGACGGATGGCCCGCACACCATCACCGCTGTCGCCACGGACGGCTCGGGCAACACCAGCACGCCTTCGGCTCCGGTGACCTTCACCGTGGCCGGGACGCCGCCGGCCGCGCCCGTCATCACCGGCCCCGCGAACGGCTCGCTGCTGAACACGTCCACCCCGGCCATCTCCGGCACCTCCGTGCCGAACGCCACGGTGACGGTGCGCGAGGGTGACACCGTGCTGTGCACCGCCACCGCCGACGCCACGGGCGCCTGGAGCTGCACGCCCACCACGCCGCTGGCGGACGGGACGCACTCGGTGGTCGCCAACGCCACGGACCGGGTGACGGGCCTCACCAGCGCGCCCTCCAATGTCGACACGTTCCGCATCGACACCCAGGCGCCCGACACGTCCTTCAGCCGCAACCCGCCGGCGCGCACCGGCGAGCCGGAGGCCCCCTTCGGTTACGCCTCCAACGAGGACGGCGTGGCGTACGAGTGCAGCCTGGACGGCGGGCCCTTCGTCGCCTGTCGGGACACCTACGACGTCCGCGACGGTGACCACACCCTGCGGGTGCGCGCCACCGACGGCGCGGGCAACGTGGACGCCACCCCCGCCGAGTACCGGTGGACGGTGCTGAACACGCGCGCCTTCGCGGGCGGAGGCTGCAGCGCGGCCCCCGCGACGTCCTGGCTGCCCCTGCTGGCGCTGCTGGGACTGCGCCTGCGCCGCAAGCAGCGCCGCCAGTAGCGAACGGTTTCCGCCGGGAGGTCCACGTCCCTCCCCCCCAG
>NZ_JABXEM010000041.1:0-53494 GCF_013372595.1 Myxococcus sp. AM011 | reverse complement strand
CGCTGGGGGGCCTGGTGGGCATCCCCGTCGTCGCGGTGCCCACGTCGGTGGGCTACGGCGCCAACTTCAAGGGCCTGTCCGCGCTGTTGGCGATGGTGAACTCGTGCGCCTCCAACGTGGCGACGATGAACATCGACAACGGCTTCGGCGGAGGCTTCTACGCGGCGCTCGTCTCCCGCACCAAGGGGCGGCGGTGAGCGGCGTGCGACGCATCCTCTACCTGGAGCCGGTGGGCGGCATCGCCGGGGACATGTTCCTGGCGGCGGGCATCGACCTGGGGCTCAAGCCCGAGGCGATTGAAGCCGCGCTGCGCGGCCTGAGTGTCCCGGGGTGGAAGCTGGCGGTGAGTCGCGCCGTGCGCCACGCCATCAGCGGCACCCACCTGGATGTGGTGCTGGACACGCGCGAGGCGCACCCGCACCGCGCCTACGCGGACATCCGCCGCCTCATCGAGTCCGCGTCCACGCTGTCGCCTCGGGTGAAGGAGCGCGCGCTCGCGGTGTTTCGCGCCATCGGCGAGGCCGAGGCGAAGGTGCACGGCGTCTCCATCGACGACATCCACTTCCACGAGGTGGGCGCGGTGGACTCCATCGTCGACATCTGCGGCGCGGCGGTGGTGCTGGAGTTGTTGGGAGACCCGGAGGTCCACGCGGCGCCGCCCCCGCTGGGCAGCGGCTCCATCCGCGTGGCGCACGGCACCATGCCCATTCCGGTGCCGGCCACGCTGGAACTCTTGCGCGACGTGCCCGTGCGCTTCGAGGGCGTGGGCGAGCTGACGACGCCCACCGGCGCCGCGCTGCTCAAGGTGCTCGCGCACATTGGCCACCCACCCGACTTCATCGTGGAGAAGGTGGGCTACGGCGTGGGCACCAAGGACTTCAAGGACCGGCCCAACGTGCTGCGGGCGTCCCTGGGTCGCATGGAGGCTGCGCGCTCGGAGGGCCTGTGGGTGGTGGAGGCCAACCTGGACGACGCCACGCCGCAGTTGCTGGGGCACCTGGTGGAGCGGCTGCTCGCCGTTGACGCGCTGGATGCGTGGATTACGCCCGTGGTGATGAAGAAGAGCCGCCCCGGGCACCTGTTGAGCGCGCTGGTGGAAGGCGGCTTGCGCGACAAGGTGGTGGACACGCTGCTGCGCGAGTCCACCACGCTGGGCGTGCGCTACCACCGCGTGGAGCGACAGGCGCTGGAGCGCGACTGGGTGGAGGTGGAGACGCCGTGGGGCCGGGTGCGCGTGAAGCGCGGCCTGCGCGACGGCGCCGTGCTCAATGCCCACCCCGAGTTCGAGGACTGCCGCCGCATCGCCGAGGCCGCGGGTGTCCCCCTCAAGCAGGTGGTGGCCGCGGCCCTGGTGGCGCTCGGTTCTTCCTGAGCTGAAGCGCGCTGTCACCCGAGGCCGCGAAACCCTCGCGGCCCACTGTTCCTACGACCGAAGCCGCGTGGCCCCGAGGAGTCCAGGTCCGGGGTGCCGCCCTTCGCCAGCTCGGATGGAGCGGACACCCTGGCCCCTCATCGCCAGCGCCCGAGCCGTGTCCTCCACGGGGTGAACAGCAGGACGAGGAAGCACATCATTCCGAGGCCTATCCAGCGCGCGTCGCCTCGGCCGAAGCGCATCAGCATGAGCGCCCCCCCGACATAGGACACCATGACGAGACACCGCCCGAGCGTCGAGGGCATCAACGCCAGCAGTCCCGTGCCCAGGGTGGAGTGACGCGCGAGGATGCGCCACGCGCCGTGCTTCTGCTCCTCCTCGCGCAGCTTCTTCAGGAGGAACGCATAGCGCTCCCCATCCTCGCGGCGCTCCTGCTCCAGCCGCTGGAGCCCGTCCTCCCGCTCGATGCCGCGCTGCTTCGCGCGCTGCTCCTGATGCTCGCGCGCGAGCTGCTCCCTGTATTCGAGCTGCTCGGGCGTCCCCAGGTCGGCACCGCACTGCTGGCAGTGCTTCGCGAAGCGGCCGTTGTCCGACGCGCAGACGACGCAGCGGGGAAAGTCCGGCCCGTCGTCCTCCAACGTCTCCGGCCGGTGCTCCAGCACCATGGGAGGCTGGGCCTTGAAGCGCTCCAGGTGCGCCTCCGGGACATCACCCTGGGGCAGCGCGCCGCGCTCGGCGATGTCCTCGAAGCGGCGCCCTCCGTCTTGAAGCTGGGGCGGCGGCTCCTGCTTCCCTCTCTCGCCCCGGTCCTTCTCCAGGTGGAGGAAGCGCGACAGCTTGGAGCTCATGTCGCCCTCGGGGGCGGGGTTCTCGCGGACGAGGCCGGACGCGTGCGGCCTCTCGCCCAGTCGCGCGACCGGCGAATCTCGTCGTGCATCGTCACCGACAAGGGGAAGGTGTCCCGGATGGTGCGCACCAGGTGCCGCTGCGCCAGCTCGGTGTCCTCCGCGAAGGCCTCATAGAGGCCGGCCACCACCACCTGCTCGATTTCGGCGCCGCTGAAGCCCTCGGTGAGCGTGGCCAGCTCCTCCATCGAGAAGCCCTCCGGCGCCCGCTTCCGCCGTCGCAGGTGGATGCGGAAGATTTCCTCCCGCTCGGCCTGCTCGGGCAGGTCGATGAAGAAGATTTCGTCGAAGCGTCCCTTGCGCAGGACTTCGGGCGGAAGGCCGTCGATGCGGTTGGCGGTGGCCACCACGAACACCGGCGCCGTCTTCTCCTGGAGCCACGTCAACAGCGTGCCGAAGACGCGCGCCGACACGCCGGTGTCCCCCGCGCCGGAGGAGGCCACGCCGGACAGCCCCTTCTCGATTTCGTCCACCCACAACACCACCGGCGCCACGCTCTCCGCCACGCGGATGGCCTTGCGCAGGTTCTCCTCGGAGGAGCCAATCAGCCCGCTGAAGATGCGGCCCATGTCCAGCCGCAGGAGCGGCAGGTTCCAGTGCGCCGACACGGCCTTCGCGGTGAGGCTCTTGCCACAGCCCTGCACACCGAGGAGCAACAGTCCCCGGGGCTCGGGCAGGCCGAACTGGCGGGCCCGCTCTCCGAAGGCCGCGGTGCGCTGGCTGAGCCACCCCTTGAGGTTCTCCAGCCCGCCCACGTTCCCCAGCGTCTCCTCGGGCGGGTAGTACTCGAGCAACCCGCTCTTGCGAATCACCTGACGCTTCTCGTCCTGGATGCGCTTGATGTCCTCGGGGCCCAGCTTGCCGTCATGGGCAATGGCCTTGGCGAACGCGTTCTCCGCCTCCGCCATCGTCAACCCCAGCGCCGCCTTGATGAGCTGGTCGGCGTGGTCCCTCGACAGGTCGATGGTGGCTTTGTTCGTCCGCCGCACCACCGCGACAATCTCTTTCAAGAGCTGGAGCAGGTCGTTGTACCCGGGCATGGGCACATCGATGACCGAGATTTCCTTCTCCAGCTCGACGGGGATGAGCAGGGTGGGCGACAGGAGGATGACGGTGGTGAAGGTGCTCTTGAGGAAGTGCGCCAGCTCGCGCAGGGCGCGCACCACGACCCGGTCCTCCAGGTAGGGATGGAAGTCCTTGAACACCACCAGCGCGGGCTCGCCCAGCTTCTCGATGGCGGCCATCGCGTCGATGGGGTTGCGCGTGTCCTCGGGCAGGGGCGCGGTGCGCGAGGTGCCCACGCTGCGCAGGCCCCGGGTGATGGACCAGGTGAAGAGGGCCTTGCCGTGCGCGCGCGCCAGCTCCGCGAGGATGGCGTCCACGCGGTGCTCCTCCCACGACACCAGGTAGAGCAGCGGGTAGCGGGCCCGCACGAGGATGTCGAGCTCCTCGAGCCACGGCTCGGCGGGGCGGGGGACGCGGGCGCTGCCGGGGGAGAAGGACGACATTCGTCCGGTACTTTAGTGGGCCCCGCGCGGAAGCGAAAACGCGGGTGCCCACGCCATGGCTTGCGTCCGACAGGCCTCTACTGGGGCTGGTTCGGCGCGATGACGGTGAAGGCGGCCCCCACGGGGTCCGTCACCACGGAGAAGCGGCCATGGGGCGAGTCGGTGGGCTTCACGTGGACCTTGCCACCCGGCGCCACCTTGCCTGCCCCAACGGCCTGGAGCGAGGGGCCGCCGTCACGGTTCGTCTCTCACTCCGCCGAGGCGGAGTCCACGTGCACCCTCCGGCCCTTCTCGTGGGAGCGGAGCGCCGTCGCGATGACCTCCTGCACCATGGCGCCGTCGTCCAGGGTGGCGAGCCCGTCGCGCGGCGCGCCGTGCAGCAGGCCGAGGAACCGGCGCGCGCCTTCCTCGTGGGCGCGAGCCCAGGGCTCGGGCTCTCCGGAGCGGGGTTCGACGCCGGGGGCGATGTCCTTCCAGGCGCCGTGCTCGAAGGCTCGCACCGGAGAGATGCACCAGCCTTCGCGCGAGGGCACGTAGCCACCGGAGAAGCCCACCTCCCAGTCCTGGCCGAGCAGCGTCCAGCCCCCGTGAATGCCCGGCTCCGGACAGGCGACGTGCGTGAGCACCAGCACGGCACCAGAGGAGAGTCCCACGTGAAGCGCGGCGGTGTGCACGGGGCGGCCGGAGAGCGTGGCCTGCACCCAGACCGGGGACTGTCCCGTCAGCCACAAGGCCGCGTCGATGACGTGGGAGAGGCCGCCCCAGTCACCGGACTCACCCGTGCGAGGAGCGTCCGGGAGCTCGTCGGCGACGGGCATGAAGCCGTTGCGCAGCGTGAGGACCAGGTGGCGCACGGCGCGGCCTTCGAGCCAGTGCTTGAGCCTGCGAAGCGGCGGCAGCATGCGATAGGGGAAGTTGACGGCGCTGGGCGTCGAGACCTCGCGGGCTCGGCGAGCCAGGAGGCGCGCGTCCTCGACGGTGTGAGCCAGGGGCTTCTCGCACAGCACCGGGCGACCGGCGTCCAGGGCGGCGAGCACGTGTTCGGTGTGCACCGCGTCCGGGCTGGCGACGACCACCGCGTCCACGGCGGCGCACAGGTGCTTCACGTCCGTGGTGGCCAGGGGAATGTGCTCGTGCTCGGCGACGGCGCGGGTGGCCACCGGGTCGCGTCCGCACAGGGCCGCGATGTCCGCGCCCGCCGCGCGGAAGGCTCCCACGTGCATGCGCCCCCACTTCGTCCCGATGATTCCGATGCGCGTCATGGTGGTACAGCCTGCCAGAGACAGTGGGCTCGGCGTGCATCCGCGTCCGCCAGGGACATGCGATGCTATCCGCGCAGCCCGGTCTTCACGTCCGGGCGCGCCCGAGACGAGGCCCCTTGATGCAGCCCGTGGTTCCCCTGACCTCGACGCCCTCCGCCGACTTCATCGCTCCGTACTTCGCCCCTGTGCGAGGCACGCGCGGGGAGGCGCGCACGCCTTTGATTCTCGCGGCGGTGTTGGCACCCATCCTCATCGCCACGCTGTTCCTCAGCCCCGCGGGAAAGCTCAACTGGCTCCTGGAAGTGGGGCCCGGGCTCGTCGGCATGGCCGTGCTGGCCGCCACCTTCCGCCGCTTCCCCATGTCGCGCTGGGTCTACGTCTGCGTCTTCCTGCACGTGCTCGTGCTGACGTACGGCGGCTACTACACCTATGCGCTCACACCCCTGGGCGACTGGGCGAAAGACACCTTCCACCTGTCGCGCAACCCCTACGACAGGCTCGGCCACTTCGTGCAGGGCTTCTTCCCCGCGTTCATCATCCGCGAGGTGCTCCTGCGCGCCACCCCTCTGCGTCGCGGCGGCTGGCTGAACTTCCTCACCGGCTCCGTGGCGCTGGCCATCAGCGCCGTCTACGAACTGCTGGAGTGGTGGGCCGCGCTCGCGCTGGACCCCGCGGGCGGCGACGCGTTCCTCGGCACCCAGGGCGACATCTGGGACGCCCAGTGGGACATGTTCCTCGCCCTCTGCGGCGCCATCATCGCCATGGCCCTCTTCGGCCGCGCCCACCTTCGCAGCGTGGAGCGACTGGTGACCCGCGCGAAGCTCACATCCACTTGAGCGAGTAGCGCCGCACCGTGTTCCGAGGCGTCATCTTCGCCTCCGTCACAATCTTCCCGAAGCCCATCAGGAACCCCCGGAAGGTGCCCAGCAGCAACGGGGCCGGCAGGCGCGAGCCACTCTCCAGCTCCGCCGCCAGGGGCATGAAGGCCACCGTGCGCGTGGTGTCCGTCGCGGGCAAATCCTTCACCATCGCGCGCAGCACCGAGTCGAAGTCGCCGAACACCTTCTCCACCGAGTCGAACCCCCGCGCCCGCGCCAGCGGCAGCGTGCGCATCGCCGAGCGCTGGGCGATGGCCTCCACCGCCCGGTCTCCCAGCGCCACGTGCAGCTCCCCCGTCATGCGCACGTAGTCCTCCCACGCGTACCACGTGTCCTCACGCATGCTGTTGATGGTGCGCTGGTGCGCGGGAAAGCGCGAAGACGCCGCCGTCATCGCGCCGAGGATGGCCTTGAACCAGGCGCCCTGGATTTCGCCGGACATGAAGTACTCCCCCTGACTGGGAAGCACTCCACCCGCGTGGGCCCGCGCGAACCAGGGGGGAACCCACACGGGCGTGCACGGCACGACGCTCGCGAGCGTCGAGGACAGTCTTCCGTCTCCCGGTGGATGCTCCGCGCGTGCTGCGCAGGACACCCACCCCCGGAGCGCGCGCTACGCGGGCAGCCGCACCTGCACCCGCGTGTGTCCCGGCTCGGAGAGCACGCGCACGTCGCCGCCGTGCCGCTCGACGATGCGCCGGCTGATGTCCAACCCCAGCCCCGCCGCGTTCGGCTTCGTGCTGAAGAAGGGCTCGAAGATGCGCGGCATCAAGTCCCTGGGAATCCCAGGCCCGTCGTCCGCCACTTCCGCCACCACCTGCCCGGCCTCCGTCCAGGTGCGCAGCTTCAACGTCCCGCCGCGCTCACCCAGCGCCTCCAGCGCGTTGAGCACCAACTGCGTCCACACCTCGTCCAGCGCGGCACCCTCCGCGCGCAGCTTCGGTGCCTCCCGGTCGAACTGTCGCTCCACGGTGACGTGGCCGCCCTCCAGGCGGTGGCGCAGCGCGAGCAACGCGTTCTCCAGGCCGTCGTGCACGTCCACCTCCGTGGCCGGCCTCCGGTCGATGAAGCTGTACGCCTTCACGCCCTCGACGAGCGAGGAGACGCGGGCACTGCCGCGCTCGACCTCCGCCAGCAGCACGTCGCCGCTCACCGCGGCCACCAGCCAGGAGAGCGTGTCCCGCAGCAGCGCCTCGCCCACCCGGCGCGCCACCGAGTCCAGCCACTCCACGTCCAGCCCGGAGGCCACCAGCGCCGGCGCGACGTCCCACGCGTCCGACATGCCGCGAAGCTCCAGCCACGTACCCACTTCCTCCTCGCGCCGCGTCCGCGCGAGCGGCTCCAGCGCGGGAGTGGCCCGGCCCCGGTCGGCGGCCTCCCGAGGCAGCGCGAGCAACGCGCCGCGCTGCGCCGAGGACAGGCCGTGCTGCCCCAGCGCCATGGCCCGCGCGGACACCAGCCGCAGCGTCTCGCGCAGCCGCGTCGCGCTCCGGTTCGCCGCCGTCGCCGGATTGCCCAGCTCCGGCGCGAGTCCCGCCACCATCTGCCCCGGCGTCGCCGGACCGGGCTGCTGGGTGGACACCACCTCCTGCGGCTGGGTGCGCTGGGCGGCGACCTCCATGAGCCCCCGTCCCAACGAGGGCGCCAGGCGCAGCAGCTCCCAGAAGGCGGCGGGCTCCAACCTCAGCAAGCGCACGTCCGTCTGCGCGTGGCCGGTGGTGGGGTAGGGGGAGTTCAGGAAGAGGATCAACTCTCCGAAGATGTCGCCCGCGTCCAGCGCGCCCGTGGGGGCCACCTGGTCTCCCACGCGGCGGGACCACACCGTGCGCCCTTCGAGGATGACGGACAGGCCGTCGGCGGGGTCTCCCTGCGCGGCGACCCGAGTCCCGGCGGCGAAGTGAAGCTGGCGCCCATGACTGGCCACCCAGTGGAGCTGCTCGTCGCCCAGCCGGGAAAACAACGGTACCCGGCGCAGCGCTGTGACGATGTCCTCGCTTCCCATGTCCCTTCGGATGCTGCCTGGGTCCGAGGAAGGGTGTCCATCTCCGGATGACCCCGTGGCCCCGGAATCGACATGGACTCCGGGATGCAAGCGCTGTACGCGCCCGGCGCCTTCGGGCCCTTGGGGTGGCTTTCCGTGACAAAGGAGCAGGCGGCCACCGCCCGCCTGTCCGGCTCCCGGTCGCCGCATGTCAGGCAGGGTGGCGGACGACGGAGCGCGCGAGGAAGCGGGACTCGCCGACGGGACGCAATGTTGGGGGAACCCTCGCACGAAGGAGCTCCGCATGGACTCGCACGCCGCTCCCCCTCCGCGCATGGAGGACCCGGCGGCCCTCTTCCTGGCGGAGCTGCGCACCGTCTCCCTCTTCACCGACGTGGACCCCGAGGAGGCCGAGCGGCTGCGCGCCGAGGCCTCGTACCTGGAGCTCCAGCCCCAGGACTGGCTGGCCCACGAGGGAGAGGCCGCCGCCTTCTTCCTCATCCTGAAGGGAGAGCTGCGCATCACCCGGACGATGGGCGGCGTGGAGATGCTCGTCTCCGTGTTCCGGGCTGGAGAGTTCTTCGGAGAGGTGCCGCTGCTGCTCGGCCAGCGCTTCCTCGCCAGCAGCCGCGCCATCTCCGAGTGTCGGCTGGTGCGGCTCAGCCACCAGGCCTTCTGGCGGATGCTCGCGGATTGCCCCACGGCGAACCGGGAGATTCTCCGGACGATGGGCGAGCGCATGAAGACGCTCCAGTCCATCTCGCTCCAGCAGGAGAAGCTGGCGTCGCTCGGCACGCTGGCGGCGGGGCTGGCCCATGAGCTGAACAACCCCGCGTCGGCGGTGATGCGCGGCGTGCGCGAGCTGGGGGAGCGGTTGGGTGAGCTGCCCTCGCTGGCGCTCTCCCTGGACTGTCGCACGCTGTCCGAGCCCCAGGTGCGGGCGCTGGAGTCTCGCGCCTCGTTGGAGCCCGTCTCCCGCAGTCCCCTGGACCGGGGCGACGCGGAGGACGCGCTGGCGCGGTGGCTGGGCGCGCGCGGCGTGGAAGACGCGTGGGTGCTGGCACCGGAGCTGGTGGAGGCGGGGCTGTCGCTGGAGCGACTGGAGCACGAGCTGGAGTCGCTCCAGGGCGACGTGTTGAAGGGCACGCTGCGCTGGGTGGCCGCGACGCGGGGAATCGCGGTGCTGCTCGACGAGGTGGGGCAGGCGGGGGGACGCATCGCCGCGCTGGTGAACGCGGCCCGGGCGTACACGTACCTGGATGAAGCGCCGCTGCAACGCGTAGACGTGCACGAGGGGCTGGAGAGCACCCTGGCCGTGCTGGGCCACCGGCTGCGCGGGGTACGGGTGGAGCGGGACTACGACCGGAGCCTGCCGACCATCACCGCGTACGGCACGGAGTTGAACCAGGTGTGGACCAGCCTCATCGAGAACGCGGCAGATGCCATCAAGCAGAACGGCGGAGGGACGCTGCTCTTGCGCACGCGCGGCGATGGGGACCACGTGGTGGTGGAGGTGGTGGACGACGGGCCCGGCATCCCCGAGGAAATCCTGCCCCGCGTCTTCGACCCGTTCTTCACCACGAAAGGCGTGGGCGAGGGCACCGGCCTGGGGCTGAGCGTCACCCACCGCGTCGTGTCCACGTTGCACCGGGGCGAAGTGGTCGTCACCTCGCGGCCGGGCGAGACGCGCTTCCGGGTCCGCCTGCCCCTTGAGCTCGACGGGGCCTTCATCCCCGAGCCCGCGCGTCCACGCGCGTCCGAGTCCACGCCACGACGGCCCACGGAGCTGGAGGCGCTGCGCGGCGCGTAGCCTCTACGCGGACGGTGGCTGCTCCAGCGGCAGCCTCACCTGGAAGGACGTGCGCCCGGGCTTCGACTCCACGCGCACGTCGCCGTGGTGCCGGTCCACGACGATGCGGCGGGTGATGTCCAGGCCGAGTCCGGTGCCGTGCCCCATGGGCTTGGTGGTGAAGAAGGGCTCCCAGATGCGCGGCAGCAAATCGGGCGGGACGCCGGGCCCGTCGTCCACCACCTCCACGAGCAGGAAGCCGCCGTCCTTCGCGGTGCGCACGGTGAGGTGCCCCTTGCCGCCCATGGCGTCGATGGCGTTGTCGACGAGGTTGGTCCACACGTGGTTCAGCATGCCGGGCAGGGCCTGGACGCGCGGCAGCTCGCGGTCGTACTCGCGCTTCACCTCGACGCCGTGCTTCAGCTTGTAGTTGAGCAGGAGCAGCGTGTTCTCCAGGCCCTCGTGCACGTCCACGGGCTCGGGCTGCTCCTTGCCCGCGTGGGTGTAGGACTTCACGGCGCCGGCCAGCTCCGACAGGCGCGTGGTGCTCTGCTTCACCTCCGCGAGCAGCGCCCGCGTGCGCACCAGCGCCTCCAGCCACGCGAGCGAGTCCGGCAGCGCGTCGGCGGGGAGCGCCTGGGCAATCGCCTCCAGCTTCTCCTGGCCGATGGCCGCGTCCAGCAGCGTGGGGGCCAAATCCCACGCGTTCACCACGCCGCGCGCGTCCATCCACGTCGCCAGCGCGTCCTCCGCGTCACCGCGCGTCAGCGGGTCCATGTCCCGGGTGGCGCCCCGGCCCTGGCTCTGTCGGCAGGTGCGCAAGAGCAGCAGGCGCTGGGCCTCCGTCAGCTTCCAGCGCTCCAGCGCCAGCGACAAATCCTCCTGTGCGTCCATGGCCAGGGTGAGCTGCTCGGTGGCGCGGCGGCCCGCGGAGGCGGGGTTGTTCATCTCGTGCGCGAGTCCCGCCGCATGGCGCCCGAGCGCGGCCAGCTTCTCCTGGCGCAGCAGCGTGCCTTCCAGGCATCTCAGCCGTTCCTGAGGCTCCATCACGTCCGAGGACACGTCACACCTCACTCAGGTATTGGTGGATGAAGGAGATGGCGATGGAGCCCTCGCCCACGCCGGACGCCACGCGCTTGATGGAGGCATGGCGCACGTCGCCCGCGGCGAAGATGCCCGGCACGCTCGTCTCCAGGAGGAACGGCGGACGGTCCGGCTTCCAGCCCTTGGGGCGCTGGCCTCCGGGCATCAGGTCCGGTCCGGTGAGGACGTAGCCCCGTGTGTCCCGGGCCACCAGTCCGTCCAGCCACTCCGTCCGGGGCACGGCGCCAATCATCACGAACAGCGTGCTGGCGGGCACGGTGCGCTCGGGCTGTCCCCGCGTCGTCAGGGTGACGCGCTCCAGGTGGGTGCCGCCCTCCACGCGCGTCACCTCGGTGTCGAGCAGCACGGTGACGTTGGGCAGGGAGCGCACCTGCTCGACGAGGTAGTGGGACATGCCCCTGTCCAGCGAGTCACCGCGCACCACCAGCGTCACCTGGCGGGCGAACTGCGCGAAGTAGAGCGCGGCCTGTCCCGCCGAGTTGGCGCCGCCGATGATGAAGACGTCCTCTTCCTTGCAGGACACCGCCTCCGTGCGCGACGAGCCGTAGTAGACGCCCGCGCCGGTGAGCGCCTCCATGCCGGGCGTCTCCAGCTTCTTCCACTGCACACCCATGGCGAGCAGCAGCGCGTGACAGCTCAGCTCCGTCCCGTCCGCCAGGGTGACGATGCGGTACGGGTCCTCCACGCGCAGGCCGCTCACCTCCTGGGGCGTGAGGATTTCGACGCCGAAGCGCGCCGCCTGTGTCACCGCGCGCCGCGCCAGGTCCGCGCCGCTCAGGCCCGCGGGGAAGCCCAGGTAGTTTTCGATGCGCGAGCTGGTGCCCGCCTGTCCGCCCGGCGCGCTGCGCTCCACCATGACGGTGCTCAGTCCCTCGGAAGCGCCGTACACGGCGGCGGCGAGCCCCGCGGGGCCTCCGCCGATGATGACCAAATCGTAGAAGGGCTTGGTGGCGCGGACCTTCAGGCCGATGCGCTCGGCCACCTCCAGCGTGGACGGGCCCATCAGCCGCGTGCCATCCGGGAAGAGGACCAGGGGCAGCTTCTCCACGGCCGCGCCGCCGGCCTGGGCGAGCAGGAGCCGGCCCTCGTCGCTGCCCTCCACGTCGAGCCACTGGTAGGGCACCTGGTTGCTGCCCAGGAAGTCCCGCAGCGCGTGGGAGCGGGGCGCCCAGCGGTTGCCCAGCACGCGGATGCCCTCGAAGGTCGGCGGGTGGTGGGCCCACCACTCCTCCAGCAGGTCCGTCAGCACCGGATAGAGGCGCTCCTCGGGAGGCTCCCACGGCTTGAGCAGGTAGTGGTCCAGCCGCACCTCGTTGATGGCGTGGATGGCGGCCTGCGTGTCGGCGTAGGCGGTGAGCAGCACGCGCCGGGCCTCGTCGTAGAGCGTCTTGGCCTGCTCCAGGAACTCCACGCCGGACATGCCCGGCATGCGCTGGTCGACGAGGAAGAGCGCTATCGGGTCTCCGCGCAGCCGCAGTTGCCGCACCGTCTCCAGCGCGGACTCACCGCGGTCCGCGCTCAGCACGCGGTACTCGCGGCCGTACTGACGCCGCAAGTCGCGCTCCACCGCGCGCAGCACTTCCGTGTCGTCGTCCACCGCGAGGATGACGGGCTTGGCCATGCGGTTCGCTCCCCCTTGGGAGAGAACGCACCGGCGCGGTCAGGTTCTCCAGGCGAGGGGACGGGGCCTATGTGGACTGCTCGGAGCCCGGGCGTCAGCGAGCGCCCGTGAGGTGGACTACGGCGGGCACGCGGCCGCTTCGTCGTTGTTTTCGATGACGCGCTCGTCGAGGGCGCCCGTGTGGACGGCCTCCGCGAGCCGCCTGGCCCGACACGAGGGAAGCCACGTGTTGCCGGTGACCATGAAGCCGACGCGGACCTGGGCCAGCGAGTCGAGCCGAAGCTCCGTGAGGCTTGGATTGTCCCGGACCGTCAAGCCGTCCACCTCGCGCAGCCCCTTCAGCCCCGCCAGGGTCGGCAGGTTCGTGTTCCCATCCGCGTAGACGTAGCTGACGACGGTCAGTCGCTCCAGGCCCGACAGGTCCACCAGGGAGCGGTTGTTGGCGATGGCCAGCTCACCGCGGATGCTCTGCAGGGCGCTCAGCTCCGTGACTTGAAACAGCCTCGCGTTTCCGATGATGCGGAGGTGCGAACCCACGTCCCTCAAGGACCGCATGGGGCCGACGACCGACAGGTTGCTGTTGCCCTCGATGGTGAAGCCCCCCACCCGGGAGAGGTTGGGCAGCTCCAGGCGCTTGAGCTGAGGGTTTCCCGACACCTCGAAGTCGCTGCCGACGGTCTGCAGGTTCTCCAGCAGGGCGGAGTCCTCCAGCGCCTCGTTGCGGACGAGGGAGACGTTGGCTTGCGCGGTCCGCAGCTTGCGCAGCCCGGCCAGCGTCTGGAGCGAGGGGTTGTCGACGACGGAGAGTGACCCGACGAAGGTGACCTGCGGCAGTGGAAGGTCTCTCAGCGCCGGATTGCCCGAGATGAGCACCGTGCCCGTGATGCTCTGGACGAAGGTGAAGCTCCCCGCGCTGTCGAGGAGGGCGTTGTCCGTGATTTCAAGGCCCTGCCGAGGGGCGAGGGCGCTCGTCCCGGCCAGGGAGAACAACTGGGCGTTCCGCTCCACCTTCAGGGTCCGGCCCACCGGGACCTCGCGACTCGGAGGGAAGGCGGCGGGGCCGAACGTCAACGAGGTCAGTTGAGGGTTGCGGGCGATGAGCAGGTCATCCCGGACGAAGCGAAGCCCGGGGATGGCCACGCGCACGAGCAGCGGGTTGTCGTGGATGTCCACGGAGCCCTCCACGAACTCCAGCCTGGGAAGCACCACCTCCGTGGCCACCTGCGAGGAGATGATGAGACCTCCCCGGATGTGGGAGATGTTCTGGAGCGCGGCGACGTCCGTGGCGTCGAGCAGTTCGTAGGGGCCGTCATGGGTGGCGGCGGACCGACACACGTAATGCCGGGCCAGGACCTCCAGTTCCTCCAGCACCCCGTTCTTGTCCTCGTCTCCGCCGTAGGCCACGGCCATGCCGCCAGCGGGGCAGTTCACACCGGGCGCCTCCGCATGCTGGCGTGTCAGGATGGGCACCCGCGGGTTGCAGATGTGGCTCGCGGCGCGAAGCTCGTCGTCGTCAAGGGTGCCGTCCCGGTCCAGGTCCGGTCCCGACTCCACGGCATGGATGTCCGTGGAGCCGCACTCACTGCCTCCTCGCGTCCCGAGCAACACCACTCGCGTGAGCACCGTCTCGGGCTCCAGGCAACCGTAGACCTCGCGGGTGATTTCGTCGTCGGACAGGATGCCGTCCTGGTTCGTGTCGTTGCCCGCGTGCGTCAGTTGTCCGCCCAGTGGACACGCCGCGCCCGGAAGCACGGCCCTGGTGCGCACCAGCACGCCGGGGAAGGTCGTGGCGCAGACGTACTCGGTGGCCGTCACCTCGGCGTCGTCGAGCACGCCATCCCAATCCGAGTCGATGCCCGTCTCCACCGCGTGCCCGCCGTGCTCGCACCGCGTGCCCACCGGCTCCTCCCGCGTGCGCTGCGCGACGCGCGGGGGGCGCTTGTCGCAGAAGTACTGGATGCTGGCCGCCTCGTCGTCGGACAGGCGCCCGTCGTCATTCGCATCCGGCCCCGCGAGCAGCGCCTCCCCTCCATGCTCACAGTGCTCGCCGGGCGGCTCCGGCTCCTTGCGGGTGAGCGTCGCGTGAGGCGCGAGGAAGTCGTCGATGCGAATCGCATCACAGCCTCCGAGCAGGAGCAGCGGTACGGCCCAGGTCCATCGCATCGAAGGTGCTCCTCGTCGCTTCTCATCGCGCATGCTGCTCCCGTCGCGCGGACTCATGGACAGGGAGCCTGGTCGTCGTTGCCTTCCACGAAGAGCAGGTCCGGGCGGCCCGTGTAGACCCGTCCGGCGAACGCCTGAATCTGGCAGGTGGGAAGCCGCGGGTTGTTCCGGGCGGCCAGATAGCCGGACACCTGTCGCACCGGGTCCAAGCCCAGTTGGGTCAGGTGGGCGTTGTCCTCCACCATCAGCGTGTCGATGGTGCGCAGCTTCGTCAGCTCGTTCAGCGTGGTGAGCGAGTCGCAGTCGTTGACCGAGAAGCCTCGCAGTTGCTCCAGGTTCCCCAGCCCATGCAGCGCGGTCAGCCTGGGATTGCCGTAGAGCGCGAGCCACGGCCCGTTCACGAGTGAGGTCATGGAGCCGATGGTCTCCAGCTTCGCGTTGGCGTCCACCGAGATGCCCGTCTCCACGCTCCGGAGGGTGGTCATTCCTCCCCACACCGTCATCGCGTTGTTGCGAGCGAAGAAGATGCTCCCGGCATGCCAGAGAGAGGACAGGCCGTAGGAGGTGACCATCCCCGCGTTCTCCCTCACCTGCAGCTTGCCGGAGACGACCTGGAGTGACGACAGGCCCGCGAGGTTCAGCAGCATGGGGTTGCCCTGTACCAGCAGGCCTCCGCCAATGGACTCCAGCCGCGTCCCCACGAGTGTCGCCAGGCTGGCGTTGTCCTCGATGACCACGTCTTCGTTCACTCGCGCCAGGGTGGCCAGGGGCAGCCTCTCCAGCGCGCCATTGGAGGAGATGCTCAGCGACCCTTCAAGGAACTCGATGGACTGGAGTCCCAGGCCATTGAGCGGATGGGTGAGGGCGGCGTTCCCCTTCACCTGGACATTGCGGCGAGGAACGACGGACCGCAGTCCGTCCAGGCTCTTCAGCCGGGCGTTGTTTTCGACGGTCAGGTCCCGGGACACCCACAGCCATCCGGCTCCGCCTCCGCCGACGGTCAGCGTCTCCAGCGCATCGTTGCCTCGAATCGTCAGCCCCTCGCCGACGAAGCGCAACCCGGGCGCCTCCATCCGCGTGAGGAAGGGATTGCTCTCGATGACAACGGCGCCGTCGACGACCTCCAGCGAGGGCAGCTTCGCCTGCGCCAGGGTCGGACTTCCGTTGAAGAAGAGGAGGTTGCCTCGGATGCGGCTGATGCCCTGGAGCACGGCGAGGTCCGTGTCGCGCTGGACCAGGAAGTCGCCATCGAAGGTGCGCCCGTCCTCGCAGAGGACGTTGGAGATGAGGACCTCCAGGGCGTCCAGTTGCCTGTCGGCGTTCTGGTCCATGCCCGCGAGGACGCGAGTACCTCCCACCGCGCAGCGGGCACCGGGAGGCTCCCAGTCCAGCTCCACCCGCAGCAGCGGCTCCTGGGCGCAGGTGCTGAGGGTAAGCCTCACCTCGTCATCGTCGAGGTTCTTGTCGCCGTTCTCGTCGGGTCCCGCGTCGACGAGGATGTGCGTGGTGGGCTCGGGACAGGCGACGAGGGACGGCGAGGGGACGCGCACGCGCGAGAGGATGGGCGCGTCGGTGACCTTCCAGCAGGAGTACACCTCGCGGTCAGTCTCCTCCGCGTCCAGGACGCCGTTGCCGTCCGTGTCTCGACCGGCGCGGGTGACCTGCCCGCCTCCCGGGCAGCGTGTCCCGAAGGGCACCGGCTCCATGATGACCACCAGCTCGGGCGGGGTGGAGCAGTGGACCTGGGTGCTCGTCACCTCGTCGTCGTCGAGCGCGTCGTTCGTGTTGGTGTCCATGCCCACGAACACCACCTGTCCTCCCAGGGGACAGCGCTCACCCGGAGGCTCCACGACGGTGCGCGAGAGCGGGGGGAACTGCTTCAGCAGCTCTCTCAAGCGGAGCGCTTCACAGCCCGTGACCCAGGGCAGCAGGGCCAGCAGCCAGAACACTCTCATCGAAGGCGTCCTTCAACGGGCGACGCGTCCAATCCTGTCAGCCCATCGGGAGGGGGCGCGCAGGTGGGAGTGTCGTCGTTGCCCTCGATGGTTCTCGTTATCCCGTTGAACACCCGGTTCGCGAAGAGGTTGGCCATGCAGGTGGGCAGCGCCGGGTTCCCGATGATTTCCAGCGTCTCGTTCACTCGCTGGAGGCCGTCCAATGAGAGCCGCTCGAGCGCGGGATTGGAGTCCACCTTGAGCTTCGCCAGCGTCCTGAGGTGGTTGAGCCCGTCCATGTTCCTGAGCGACGCGTTCCCCGTCACCTCGAGTTCTTCCATGCTGGAGAGACGGTCCAACCCCGACGGGTCGTTCAGCGAGTCGTTCTGCGCGAGCGTCAGTCGCGGCAGGTAGACCAGGGACGGGAACCTCCCCAGGCGCGCCAGCGCCTTGTTGCGCATCAGGTCAAATCGGCCAGGGATGGTCATCAGCCGAGGGAAGTCGCAGGCCGCCAGGACGTCGTTGTCGGCGACGTGCAGCCAGCTCACGGTGGTGAGTTCGCCCAGCCCCGCCGTGGAGACCAGGGAGTCGTTGTCCGTCACGTACAGACCCTCTTGAATCGTCCGGAGCACGGGCAGGCCCGTCAGGTCGGTCAGCGAGCCGTTCCGGTGGATGGTGACGGTGTTGCCCACCGTCTCCAGGCGAGTCAACTCCAGCCCCACGAGCGCGGGGTTCTCGTTGATGGCGATGGAGCCTCCCACGCGCAGCAGGGCCCGGAAGGGCAGCCGGGTCAGCTGCTCGTTGCCGATGACGTCGAGCGAGCCGGGCAGCTGCGTCAGGTGCCACGAGCCCGGGTCCGTGAGCGAGTCGTTGTCGAACAAGGACAGGTTGCCCCGGGGCTGCACGGATTTCATTCCGTCCAGACTCGCGAGCTTGGGGTTCTGCTGCAGTTCGAAGTCCCCCTCCACCCACAGGATGTCCTGCTCCGTCGGGCCTCCGAGCGTCAGCGTCACCAGCTCTGGATTTGTGTAGAGGCTGACGCCGCCGCCCACGAAGCTCAGCCCTTCCAGCTCCAGGCGCGTCAGGGCCGTGTTGCCCCCCACGAACAGCGGGCCCTCCACCGCGACGAGCGAGGGCAGGACGATTTCAGGCAGCGCGGTGTCCTGGATGTTCAGCGTGCCCTCGATTCGGGAGAACGCGCGCAGCACCTCCAGGTCCACCGCGTCGCGCAGGAAGTAGTCGCCGGTGAACGTGTTCGTCGAGAGGCACACGTAGGTGCGCGTGGCCACCTCGGAGTCCTCGAGCGTCCCGTTGCCGTTCGCGTCGGTGCCCACGTTGAGGCGCGTGCCGCCGGAGGCGCAGCGGGCCCCGGGGGGCTCGATTTGCAGGCGCACGCGGACGGTCGACGCGGGCGCGCAGACGGCGGTCTGTGCGCGGCGCTCCGAGTCGTCGAGCGCTCCGTCGGCATCCAGGTCGGGCCCCGCCTCCACGAGGGAGGTCCCCTCGTCACAGGCCAGGGGATACGAGTCCACGTCACTCACCCGGTACACCACCGTCGAGGACTCCCGACAGGTGATGGCGCTCTGGGAGACCTCCTCCGCCTCCAGCTCCCCGTCGCCATTCACGTCCAGGCCCGCCTCGACGAGCTCTCCGCCCAGCGGGCACGTGGTTCCCGGGAGGAGCGTCCGCGTGACGACCAGCACCTCGGGCGGCGCCCGGTTGCAGTCGTAGTCGGTGGTGCGGACCTCGGTGTCGTCCAGGACGCCGTCGTTGTTCGTGTCCAGGCCCGTGAGCACGCGACGTCCACCGTGCTCACAGATGTCACCGGGGGGCTCTGCCTCGAAGCGGGACAGGGGCTTGTGCTGGAAGAGCTCCAGGTCGATGGCGTCACAGCCCGAGGCCAGCACCAGCAGCGTCATCCAGAGACATCGCATCACGAGCGCTCTTCCCCTGGTCCGGACGCCGTCAGCGCCTCAGCCCCAGCTCGATGCCGAACATCCGGTCCCACTGGTCGTCACCGTCCAGCGTGACGCGGTCCGCGGCGACCGTGGCCGCCAGTCTCAGCTTCAGTCCGAAGAGCCGCCCCGCCACCCCCGCCGCCGCGTGCGTCGTCAGCAGCGTCGGATCTCCCATGCGCCTGGCCTTCGACGTCACGCCCAGCACGCCCCAGCCGAGCCCCGCCTCCAGGAACAGCGGCGTGCGCACCCCATCCCGCAGGCCCAAGAGCCCCTGCACCGTGGCGCGGTGGGTGCGGATGCCCTCGAACGCCACCGGCATCAGCGAGTAGGAGGCGCGCGCGCCGTAGTACAGGTGAGGCCAGGTGTCGCTGCGCCAGGAGAGGCTCGGGCCGGTGGAGAACGAGCCCAGCCCCAGCGGGGCCTGGTGACCCAGGAGGCCCACCTCCCACGACGACCAGGGGGAGGGGCTGGATATCGCGAACCGCCGGGACACGAAGTCGCCGCCCGCGGCCGGAGGAAACGCGCGGGAGAAATCCACCGGCACCAGCCCCGCGGCCGCCACGTACTGGTCATAGAAGTCCTTGTCGAGCGGCATGGCGAACAGGCCGCGGCGCAGGGCTTCCTCGGCGGGACCGCGCTCCTGCAGCTCGCGCGGCTTGAGCTCCGGCAGCACGTCCTGGGACAGCTCCGCCAGCGTGACGCGGGCCTCGCTGGTGGGCGTGCGCAGCCAGTACACCTCGCGCTCCGGCAGCCGCAGCATCACGTACTGGTCCTCGGAGCGCCGCACGTCCGCCAGGCGCCGCCCGTCCGCGTCCTCCACGGAGAGGCGCGAGTGCCCGAAGCCGGTGGACAGCGCGAGGCTGGGGCCGCTGGGGGCCTGTCCGACGAGGGGACGGCGGGGCGCGCCGGTGGGCGCGAAGGCGTGGATGCTCAGCCGCGCGGGCAGGCCCTTCACGCCCTGCAGCGACGCGGAGACGAACGCGCCCAGCTCGCTGTACTCCACCTGTCCGTCGCCGTTGATGTCCGCGGCGCCCAGGAGCCCCGAGCGCGCCACGTGGCTGAAGACGCCCGCGCGGATGCGGGACCACTCGTGCGTCTCCCCGTCCTCGCTCTCCGCGAAGAGAGCGCCCACGGTGGGCCGGGTGGCCAGTTGCTCGCGCGCGAGCATGCCGCGCAGCTCCGCCAGCACCGCCGTGTCCGTCTGCCCGCCCCGGCTCCCCACGACGCCGGAGGCGCGGCAGGCGTCGACGATGAGGTGCACGTAGTCGGCGCCCAGCGGGTCCACCACGTCGGCGTAGAGGCTCGCCTTGTCCAGCCGGCCTCCGGCCAGGGTGAAGTAGGCGCGGCCGGCTTCATCCGTGTTGCCGTGGCCCACGTACACCACGAGCACGTCCGTCTCGCGGCCGGCTTCGTCGTCGGCCAGGCTGGCGGCGCGCAGGCGGGCCACCTCGCGCTTCACCTCGTCGGGCGTGGGAGGGCGCGCGCCCGCGAGCACCGGCCGCGCGCCCGCGAGCGTGGCGGCATCCGGGTCCACCAGCAGCGTCGTCTCCACGCCCAACCGCTGGAGGGTCTCCGCCCACAGCACGCCGTCATCGTCCGCGAAACGCAGCGCGGGCAACGACGGGTCGTCGCTGCCGTTGTGGGCAATCACGAGCGCTCGGCGGACCAGGGCTTCCGCCGAGGCGTCGCGAGCGGCGAAAAGCGCGGCGGCCCCGAGGAGCACTCCCAGTTTGTTCATGGTCCTTCCTCTACCCTCAGCGCCTGCTTGAGCACCACTGCCCCCCCCGTCTCCTCCCCACGCAAGGCCGCCAGGGCCGCGGACGGGCTGTCGGCGAACGCCGCGGTCACCTCCGCCTCACCCACCGTCTCCGGAAGCGGCACCGTCAACTCCAGGGGCGCTTCCTTGCCTGGCGCACCGGACAACACGAAGGGACCGGCGGTGAGCTCCGCGCGCTGCGTGCCTCTCACCTGGACGGCGATATGCGTGTACGGCGCCTGTCCGCCCGCGGCGAAGGCCAGCATGGCGCCAGCCGGGCAGGCTTCACCCGAGTGCAGCTCCCGCAGCGGCTGGCCCGGGGTGGCGCAGAAGATGCGCAGCGCCACGCCAGGGGGTGGGGTGCCCAGGCCCCGGGCACGGAACTCGTCGGTCAGGGCGGGCGTCAGCACCATGGCGGCGACGACCGCGGTCAGCGCGCCCGCGAGCGCCACCATCGACGGCCACCGCGAGGGCACGGACAGGGGCTCCGCCGCCGCGAGCGCCGCTTCCAATCCACCTTCCGTCAGCGCGAGCCGCTCCATGGAGGAGGGCGCGTCCAGCGAGTCCTCCAGGGCGCGATGGGCCTGGGCCCAGCGTTCATAGAGCGGGCCGCACCGGTGACAGACATGGGCGTGGCGCAGCAGGCGGGCGGCCTGGGGCGCGGGCAGCTCTCCCTGGGCCCAGCGCGGCAGGCTGGCGTCGATGTGTCGCTCGTACCACCTCATGATGGGATGCTCCCTATTGCGCACAGGGCCAGGGTGGCCAGGATGACGCCCAGCTCCATGCGCCCAGGCTCGGCCGCCGTGTCCAGCCAGCCCGAGGACTTCAGGTGTTCGGTGAACTGCGTGCGCAGTCGTCGCTCGCGCACGCGAACCTCGCCTCGGGTGAGTCGGAGCTTCTCGGCGGCGGCTTCCTGGGACAGCCCGTCCACGAACCGGAGCTGCGCCAGGGCACGACCTTCCTCGGACTGCGTCTCCAGGAAGCGGCGCACCAGCGTCCGGACCTCGGTGCCGAGCGCCTCTTCCTCCGGGCTGCGCCCCTCGTTGGGCAACTGGCTCAGCTCCGGCGCTTCGTCCAGCGACACGGCTTCCCGCGACACCCGTCCCGACGCGCGCATCAGGTCGATGGCCGTGGAGCGCGCCACCGTCAGCAGGAATCCCAGGTACGGCCTCACGCCGTCATAGGCCTGCCGCATGTTGGGACGAAACGCGCGCACGAAGGTCTCCTGATGGGCCGCGTCCAAATCCAGCGCGGACAGGGACACGGTGCGCGTGGCCCCTCCGTCCGCGCCCACGGAGAAGCGCCGCGAGAGGTAGCGCAGCACCTCCGGCGAATAGACGCGGTACACCTGCGTGAGGACGGACGAGTCCCCACGGCGGAAGGACTCCAGGACGGAACGGTCATTGCCTGGCAGCACGGTCTCTCCGACCCCACGCGAACCGGCTCGGGCCCGATGCCCGGCCAGCCGTCACCCTTGAAAGGGATACGGAGCCTGCGCGCGAAATGGGTTGTGCACCTCAACGAAGAGGCGCCGAATTCCTTGCGGCGCGTCCCGGAAATAGTTGTCGGGACGCGCTTTTATGGGCCCGAACTATTTTCTACGGCTCCACCTTGGGAGTGGGGCCGGGGACACCCGGAAGCCCGCCTGGTCTACCCGGAGCAGGCTCCAGGGAACCCAGGGGTGAGGGGGGCCCCTGGTAGTCCGGGCCGTACCAGCTCTCGATGAAGCGGATGGGGCCGACGAGGTGGGCGTTGAAGTCCTCCAGCTCCTCGGCGGGCACCCACAGCTCCTGGTGCTGCCGGGCGCCCACCGTCTTGACGGGGTAGCGGGCGAGCCACGCGGCCTCCACGTCGAAGGCGGTGACGAAGCCCACGTGGCCGGAGCCCGGGTCTGGAGCGTTCCAGTCCCGGGCAATCTGCCGCGCGGAGTCCACGTTCATCACCGGGTAGAAGATGGGCTGGTCCGGCAGCCGGGGCGGGAAGCCACGACAGTCGCGGGCCAGGACGAGCTGCGCCTCCTTGAGACCCACCGGGCGATACAGCGTGAGCGTCTCCACCATGCCGTGTCTCCTTGCCGGCGGCTCAGAACGCCGAGCCGTTCACGCGGGTGCCGGGAGACGCGCCCGAGGAGGACAGCGTGTTGTGGAGCACCCAGCTCCCCGCGGCTGAGCCGTCCGGGCTGCGGTTGTGGGAGATGCCCTGGGTGGCGTCGTCGTACCTGCTCTTGTCCTGCTCGGAGCCGTCCGGACGCAGGAGGAAGGCGGTGTCGCCGGAGCTGCCGGTGTTTTTGCCCCGGTTGAAGCGCAGTCCATCGCCGCCATTGGCGTAGGCGACGTTGGGCACGCCCGAGGGCACCGCCGACGCGCCGGAGTAGACGGTGTAGACCTTGCCCGGTTGGAGCATCGTGCCCCCCGGGAAGACGTGGCGCGCGGGCTTGTCGCCCCGCCGCGACTCCTCGTCGTGGATGGAGTAGCCGCCCAGGTTCACGGCGGTGGTGCCGGTGTTTCGGACCTCCACGAACATTTTGTCGAAGTCCACCGTTTCGGTCCCCGAGACGTTGTTCGGGTGGGGCAGGTACTCGTTGATGAACAGCGTGGGCACCGGCCGGTTCACGACGAACACGCCGTCGCTCCCATCGGTGAAGGTGGCGTCCTGTGCGTCGCTGATGCGCACCCGCGCCGTGGCGGACTCCACCGAGGGCACCGTCCAGGTGTACGTGGCGGGCGTCGCGGGCACGGACGCGGCGATGTCAGTCCACGTGAGCCCGTCATCCAGGGAGTACTGCAACCGCACCGTGCTCACCCCGGCCGACGTCCAGGTGATGCCGACCGTGTCGCCCGCGCCGAACGACTCGCCGCCGTTGGGCGCGGTGAGCTTCAGGCCGCGCGCCACCACCTGACCGAAGTTGTAGCGGCTGATGATGGGGTAGTGGTCCGACGTGGTGGAGCCGTAGCTGGGGAGGGTCGGCCGAATCACGGCCGCCGAGTTGGAGACGTAGTTCGCCAGCATCTCGTTGCTGACGAGCTGGTGGTCGATGAACGTCCTGAAGCTCACCGTGGAGGCGACGCCCTGCAGCGACATGGCCTGGGTGACGAAGGTGTAGCGCTCCGTGTCGTTCACGAAGTTGCGGTAGGGCGTGTCGAACTTCTGTCCCCCCGTGCCGGGGTTCGTGGTGGTGGACTCGTCCACGTCGTCGTTCCAGTCACCCACCACCATCACCCGCTGCGTGGGCAGGTTGACGTCGAGGTACCCCTTGAGATGCTGGCCCGCCGCGAGCCGCCGCGCGTAGTCATCCGCGGTGGCGCTGGCCTTCATGTGCAGCACCAGCATGGTCAGGTCCACGCTGGAGCCGCCCCGGGTCACGCGCAGGTCCACGCGCAACGGCGGCCGGCCGGCGAAGTCGTAGTCGTACTCGCCCAGGACGATTTGAGCCTGGCGCACCTCCACCAGCCCCGTCCTGTAGAGCAGGCCCACCTTCTGCTCGTTGAACGAGTAGGAGTCGGAGCCGAACGTCACCACGGGGTCATTGGCCAGGAACCCCGAGTAGCCGGGCAACTGGGTCTTCAGCGTTTCGAACTGCGCCGTGTTGACCATCTCCCCCAGGCCCCACACGTCCACGCCCGCGTCGCTGAGCACGGTCCGCACGTTGGCCAACTGGAGCGCGTCGTCCGCCGGGTCCTCCGTGGGCGAGCCGAACCACTCGATGTTCCAGTTGCCCACCGACAGGGGGAAGCTCGTCGGCGGTCCTCCGTCCGGGATGACCGTGCTCGGCTTCACCTCCACGGAGAAGCGGCCCTCCACCCTCACGCCGCTGGCGTCCTCCACCCGCAGGGTGAAGGTCTGCGTGCCCGTCAGCTCCGCCACGCCCGTCACCTCTCCGTCCTGCGTCAGCGACAGGCCCGAGGGCAGCGAGCCCTCCACCACGGAGAACTTCAGCGGCAGCCGCCCGCCCGTCACGCCGAAGGTGTGCGTGTAGCCGTTGCCGGTGAACGCGGCGAGCGGCGCGGTGTTGGAGAGCAGCGGCGCCGGCCACACCTTCAAGCTGTACGTGTGCGAATCCTGGCTCTTCTCCACATCCCGCACGCTCACCCGGAGGGAGAACTCACCGGAGGCGCTCGCGGGGCCGGTGAGCTTCGCGTCGGCCGAATAGAAGGAGAAGCCCGGGGGCGGCTCCGTCTCCAGCGTGTAGTTCAGGGGCGCCGTCCCTCCGGTGGCCGTCAGGCGCGCCTCGTACGTGGCGCCCACCGTGGTGTCGGCCAGCTCGGTGGTGGGGAACTTGGGCCCCCCGCCGGGGTCCTCGTGATTGCTCCCCGGACAGGCGCTCAAGAAGGCCAGGACGACGAGTGCCCCGGCGGCGCGGACGAAAGACATGGGTGTGGCTCCAACAGGTCGGGCCCTCGGCCGGGCCCCGCATTTGAAACGAGACACTCTAGCCAAATCCTTGTTGCGCGACGATGACGGCCTCGAACAGGGACAGAGCCGGCGGACGTCGCGCCGCGTTGGAACGGCAATGGCCGCCAGCGTCGTCCGTGACATATTCAAGAGAGTCGCGGGAACCATGGGGGGCTCTGCCGCCGCCCGACGAGAGGACACGCTCAATGGCCGAGAAGTGGGACAAGCAGTTGATGGAGTTCCTCAAGCGCACCGGTGACGAACTCAAGCGCACGACCGACGACCTTCGCGGCGAGGCGCAGCGCCTCCTCAAGGAGGTGAAGGACCCGGACAAGCAGGCCAAGGTGAAGGAAGGCCTGGAGCAGCTGCGCACCTGGGCGGCCAGCAGCACCAAGGTGGCGGCGGAGAAGATTGAAACGGCCGTGCGCCAGGTCGAGGGCGCCGTGGAGCGCGCCTTCCACCAGGAGGGCGAGGCCACGGCCAGTCCCCCCGCCAGCAAGAAGGCCAAGGGGGCCAAGGGCGCCTCCTCCCGCGCGAGCCCCGTCGAGCCCGCTCCCACGGAAAGCCCGGCTCCGAAGGCCGAGCCCCGCGCCGCGAAGAAGGCCGCGGGCACCAAGTCCATCGGTCGCGCCAAGGCCAAGAAGGCGGGCGGGCAAGCAGCGAAGAAGGCCGCTCCGGCTTCCAAGAAGACGATGGGCCGCGCCAAGAAGCCCACCGCCTGAGCGTGAAGTTCCACTCCGCCTGAAGCGGGCCCGCACAATCGTGAGGCCCGGATTCCGTGAGTCGTTCCCGGCTGTTGGAACGGTGTGCGGCGCGTGAGATAGTGCGCGCCGTGGCCGGCTCCAGCGAAAAGGACAGCATCCAGGCGGAAATCGGGCAGGACGTCATCGACGCGGCGGTCCGCAGCGTCGAGCGTCGAATGGAGGATGACGAGGTGACCGTCATCGAGGTGGAGGCCCCCCAGGCCGCCGCCTCCGACGAGGACCTCGCCGCTTCCCCCGAGCTTTCCGTGACTTCCGATGACCTCGTGGCGACTCCGGCGACAGCCGAAGAGGTCGCCGCCCTGCGCGCGGAGGTGGAATCGCTCAAGGCGCAAGTCGAGTTCAGCCAGGCCAAGGGCCGCGAAACCATGGACCGGCTGCGCGAGGCGCACGAGCGCGCGAAGGAAGCGCAGGACCGCATGGTCCGCGCCGCCGCGGACCTGGAGAACTACCGCAAGCGCGCGCAGAAGGAGAAGGAGGAGGTCCAGCGCTTCGGCTCGGAGAAGCTGCTCAAGGACCTGCTCCCGGTGTTGGACAACCTGGACCGCGCGCTCGAGGCGGCGGCCAAGTCCACCGACATCGACAGCTTCCAGAAGGGCGTGGCCATGACGCGCAAGTCCTTCGAGGACACGCTCGGCCGCCACGGCGTGAAGTCCTTCAGCGCCAAGGGGCAGCCGTTCGACCCGCGCATGCACGAGGCCATCCAGCAGGTGGAGACGGCGGACGTGCCCGTGGGCCACGTGGCCTTCGAGGTGGTGCGCGGCTTCTTCCTCAACGAGCGGCTGGTGCGTCCGGCCCTCGTCGTCGTCGCGCGAGCACCCGAAGTCGCGCCCGTCGTCGAAGCCGCGTCCGCGGTGGAGACTCCATCAACCACGCCGCCCGAGGCCGTGGAGGCGCCGTCCTCGCGGGACGGTGAGCCGCGCGCCGAGGCACACGTGCCGCAGTCGGACAGCACTTCCGGGGGGAGTCAGTAAGCATCATGGGCAAGGTGATTGGAATCGACCTCGGGACGACCAACTCGTGCGTCGCCGTCATGGAAGGCGGCGAGCCGGTGGTCATTCCCAACAGCGAGGGCAGCCGCACCACGCCTTCGATGGTGGGCTTCACGGACTCCGGTGAGCGGCTGGTGGGCCAGATTGCCAAGCGGCAGGCCATCACCAACCCGGAGAACACCGTCTTCGCGGTGAAGCGGCTCATCGGCCGCAAGTTCGACTCGCCGGAGGCGAAGAAGGCCATCAGCGTCAGCTCGTTCCGGGTGGCCACCAGCCCCAACGGCGACGCGTGGGTGGAGATTCGCGGCAAGGGCCACAGCCCGCCGGAGGTCTCCGCCATCATCCTGATGAAGATGAAGCAGACGGCGGAGGACTACCTCGGCGAGCCCGTCACCGAGGCGGTCATCACCGTCCCCGCCTACTTCAACGACAGCCAGCGCCAGGCCACCAAGGACGCCGGCCGCATCGCCGGCCTCAACGTCCTGCGCATCATCAACGAGCCCACCGCGGCGGCGCTCGCCTACGGCCTGGACAAGGTGAAGGACGGCGGCACCGAGCGCGTCGCCGTCTATGACCTGGGCGGCGGCACGTTCGATATCTCCATCCTGGAGCTGACCGCCGGCGTCTTCGAGGTGAAGAGCACCAACGGCGACACGTTCCTGGGCGGCGAGGACTTCGACCAGCGGCTCATCGACTACCTGGCCAAGCGCTTCGCCGAGCAGAACAACGGGCTCGACTTGCGCAAGGACCGCATGGCGCTGCAGCGGCTCAAGGAAGCCGCCGAGCGCGCCAAGCACGAGCTGTCCAGCGCGCCGGAGACGGAGGTGAACCTGCCGTTCATCACCGCGGATGCGTCCGGCCCCAAGCACCTCACGGAGACGGTGGACCGCTCCACGTTCGAGGCGCTCGTCGCGGACCTCATCGACCGCACGATTGAACCCTGCAAGATTGCCCTGAAGGACGCGGGCCTGAGCGCGCAGCACGTCAATCAGGTGCTCCTCGTGGGTGGCATGACGCGCATGCCCCGCGTGCAGCAGAAGGTGCGCGAGTTCTTCGGCAAGGAGCCGCACAAGGGCATCAACCCGGATGAAGTCGTCGCCGTGGGCGCGGCCATCCAGGGTGGCGTGCTCAAGGGCGAGGTGAAGGACGTCCTCCTGCTGGACGTCACGCCGCTGTCCCTGGGCGTGGAGACGGCGGGCGGCGTCTTCACCAAAATCATCGACAAGAACACCACCATCCCCTGCAAGAAGAGCCAGGTGTTCTCCACCGCGGTGGACAACCAGCCGCTGGTGAGCGTGCACGTCCTCCAGGGCGAGCGCGAGATGGCGGCGGACAACAAGACGCTGGCGCGCTTCGAGCTGGTGGGCATCCCCCCGGCGCCGCGCGGCGTGCCGCAGATTGAAGTGTCCTTCGACATCGACGCGAACGGCATCGTCCACGTCAGCGCCAAGGATTTGGGCACCGGCAAGGTCCAGCAGGTGCGCGTGGTGAGCAACTCCGGTCTGTCGGAGGCGGAAATCCAGGGGATGATTTCCGACGCGCAGGCGCACGCGACCGACGACAAGAAGAAGAAGGAGCTGGCGGAGCTGCGCAACAACGCCGACGGCCTCATCTACACGACGGAGAAGAGCCTGGAGGAGTACGCCAGCCTCCTGTCGGAGAAGGACCGCGAGGAGATTCGCACGGACCTGGAGCGGCTCAAGGGCATGCTCAACACCTCCGACGCGGTGGCCCTCAAGGAGTCCTTCCAGCGGTTGGAGGGCAGCGCCTACCGCATCGCCGACGCCATCTACACCGGCCAGGCGAGCTGAACGAGCACCCCCGGATTCCGGACGGGGGGCGTGCAATCATCTCCACGCTCCTTTCGTAGCGTGAAGCACCCCCTGTCCGTTCCGAGGTCGTGAGTCATGGATCCAGTCGAAGCCGTGGTGATTACGTCGGTGGTGGCGATGACGGTCGGCATCCCCTTTCTCGGGTTGACGCTGCGCTTCTCGCTCAAGCCGGTGCTGGAGGCGTTCATCCGGCTGCGCGAGGCCCAGCTCGGCCAGCACCCGGACACGGCGATGCTGAAGGCGCGCGTGGCCCACCTGGAGCACATGCTGGAGATCCACGGCCTCATCGACGACCGCCGCGCCCTGCCGCTGTCCTCGGCCTCCTCCGAGCGGGTGTCCAGTAGCGTGTCCTTGAAGGACCGCGAGCGCGTCTAGCGGCAACCCCAGACTTTCCGGGGAAGCGCGTGCGGGTGTGTAATGGGCCCGTGGAATTCCCTTCGTTGGAGACAGAGGTCGCGTTCCTGCGCGGCCTGGTGGCGGTTCATCGGATGTCGGACGACATCCTGGAGGACTGCCTCCAGCGCGGCCTGACGCTGGACGCGGGGCTGGATGTCTTCCTCACGCAGTGCGCGCGCATGGTGCACGCGCCCGCGGGCTTCGTGTCCCTGCGAGGCACTCGTGGGCCGGTGCTGACGCGGGTGCTGGGCGATTTGGGCGCGGACGTCTTCGAAGCCGCCAACTGGCGGGGGCCGCACCGGCTGAAGAACGGGCGGATGCTGTTCTGCACCCGGCTGAAGCTCGGCAAGCTGGAGCTGGGCGGCCTGGGGCTGGCGGTGGACGGCGCCTTCGAGGACGGCGGCGGGCTGGTGATGAAGCTGGTGGAGGCCATCGGCGAGCAGCTCGACACGGCCGTGCTGGCCTTCCTGGCCCTGACGGACGGGCAGGGGCCCCTGGAGCGGCTGGACGAGCTGTCGCTGGACGACACGCCGGTGCCGCGCGGGCGCATTGGCAAGTACGAGGTGCTGACGCCCCTGGGCACGGGCGGCATGGCCCAGGTGCTGGTGGCGCGGGCGCGGGGCCCGGAGGGGCTGGGGCGGCTGGTGGCCCTCAAGCGCATCCTCCCGCACCTGACGGCGGACCCGGCCATCGTCCAGCAGTTCCTGGACGAGGCGCGCATCGGCCTGCGGCTGTCGCACCCCAACCTCGTCCACGTCTACGACTTCGGCGAGGCGCAGGGCGCGTACTTCATCGCCATGGAGCTGGTGCGCGGCGTGGACCTGGACCGGCTCCTGCGCGCGCACAAGGGAGCGCTGACGCCCGAGCAGACGGCGGCGGTGGTGGTGCAGGCGCTGCACGGGTTGCACGCGGCGCACCTGCTCAAGGGCGAGGACGGCAAACCGTTGCACCTGGTGCACCGGGACTTGTCCCCGCACAACCTGATGGTGGGCTTCGACGGTCAGGTGAAGGTGCTGGACTTCGGCGTGGCGAAGGTCCGCGCGCAGCGGACGATGACGCTGCCGGGAATCGTCAAGGGCAAGCCGCTGTACATGTCGCCGGAGCAGGCCCGGGGGCAGCGGCTGGATGCGCGCAGCGACTTGTTCGCCATGGGCCTCATCCTCTACGAGGCGCTCACCGGGCGGCGCGCGTTCGACCGGGGCGACGAGCTGGTCTCCATGCAGGCCATCTGCGACGAGCGCCTGACGCGGCCCGACACCATCTCCCGCCCGCTGTGGGAGGTGCTGGAGGTGGCGCTGGCCAAGTCTCCCGCGGCGCGCTTCGCGAGCGCGCAGGAGATGGCGGAGCGGCTCGTGGACGTCGTCACGCCCGCCAAGGACACGGAGCTGTCGCGGTTGATGGCCCGGCACTTCCCGGACCGGCTCCGGGAGCTGAACCGGCTGGACCGCACGGAGGCGGGCGGCCGGCCGTTGATGGCGGCGGCGACCTCCGGAGCGATGCCCCCGCAGGAGGACATCGACACGGAGCCTCGCCCCGCGCCCCAGAAGAAGGCGGCGCGCTGATGGGGGCGGACGCCCGGCCCCACTCCGGAAGGAGCGGAGCCCGGGCGGCCTGACCCGGGCGTCGCCTCAGGAGCGGCGCAGCGACGGGTCGTCGTCGGGGGCGTTGAGCGTGCGGGGGGCGTCGACCTCGCCCTCGGTGCGGATGTCCACGTTCTCGTGGCGCACCCGCTCGGTGATGCGGCGCTCCTCCTCGACGACGTCCTTGTGGATGACGACCTCCTCATCCAGGACCGAGCGCTTGGTGATGTCCACCTCTTCCGCATGGAGCGGGACGACGATGGTCTCCTCCTTGAACGTCGCGCCCACCGCGGGCCTCTCCGTCGTCACCGCCCGGCGCTCCACGCGGACCCGCTCGTGGCGCAGGGGGACCTTGACGACTTCCTCCTCCTCCACCACGTCCTTGTGCACGCGCAGCTCACCCGCCTGGGTGTCGCGCTTCTCCACGGACAGCTTCTCCCGATGGACGGGGATGGAGATGTCGTCGTCCCGCCGCAGCTCCTTGTCCAGGCGCGAGTCGGTCCTCTTGAGGTCGGTGTCCGCCCTCATGTTGGCCGAGTAGCTGGCGTCCGTGCCCAGGCTGGCGCTCGGCAGCGGCGTGACGGTGCCCCGGGAGATGTCCGGGTCCCCGTTGCGTACACGGGTCTCCGTCTTCGTGGTGCGCTCGGAGGCCAGGCCCATGGCCCCGGCCGCCATGCCCGCGCCGGCGGTGCCCTTGGCGCGCTCGGCGTCGGAGACCTGTTGGAGGGCGTCCTTGCCCCGGTTCAGAATCACCTCCCCGTCGCGAATCTCGCTCACCTCCGAGAAGGCGACCCGGTAGTCCTTGGGGAAGAACAGACCCCTCTCGATGTGGAATGCGTCGTCGCCGATGGCGAAGACCTTGCCGAGCTTCTCGTTGTCGATGCTGCGTACGGCCATTCCTTCCCTGACATCCTTGCGCTGGAACATGGCTGGCTCTCCTCCTGCTGGCTGGATGGAGGGCGCGGTCCACCTCTCCATCAACCGGAAGGTGGGAACAGGTCCGGGGATGAACAGTGCCATGGCGACATGCGCGCGAGGGGCTCGGTCCCGTGGTTGCCCCCAACGGGGCTGCTTGCCCCCGCCCGGCGTGTGGCGGCCGCTCCGCCGCCGAAAAGCCTTCCTCGCGGGGCGCGGCTCGTGGCGCCCCCGGCGGGCGCGTCATGCGCGGTGTGGGACGGGTGTACCGGACGCCCGCTCTCCCCCTGCTCTCCCACGGTGAGTGGGGTCTTTGTGGCCCGTGACGCGCCGCACGGAGGGTACGTGAGCGGAGGGCCTGACTGGCAGCGCGCTTGACCCATGGAGAGGGCTCCCCTAGAAAACCGGGGCTTTGACTCGCAGCACCCCCTGTTGAGGAGGATTGCTCCCCATGCGACGCCTTGCCCCGATGCTGCTCGCCGCGCTCGCCGTCATGGCGGCGGCCTGCGAGAAGAAGACGCAGCCCACTCCTTCCGGCGAGGCTGGCACGCAGGCCGCGCAGGGTCAGTCCGGGAGCACGGCGACCGGGACTCCCGCCGCGGGCTCCGACACCATCCTGCTGGGCCAGGTGGGCGCGCTCACCGGTGGCCAGGCGACCTTCGGCATCTCCACGCGCAACGGCATCGAGCTGGCGCTGAAGGAGGCCAACGCCGCGGGCGGCGTGAATGGCAAGAAGCTGGCCGTCCGCGTCTACGACAATCAGAGCAAGCCGGAGGAGGCCGCGCAGGCCGCCACCCGCCTGATTACGCAGGACAAGGTGGTGCTCATCCTGGGCGACGTGGCCTCGTCCAACTCGCTGGCCATGGCGGAGAAGGCGCAGGCGGCGGGCGTGCCCATGATTACGCCCTCGTCCACCAACACCACGGTGACGCAGAAGGGCGACTACATCTTCCGCGTGTGCTTCATCGACCCGTTCCAGGGTTTTGTCATGGCGAAGTTCGCCCGCGAGGACCTGAAGCTGGGCAAGGTGGCGGTGCTCCAGGACAACAAGAGCGCCTACTCCATCGACCTGTCGGACGTCTTCACGCGCAAGTTCACGGAGATGGGCGGCAAGGTCGCCACCACGGAGAGCTACAGCCAGGGCGACACCGACTACCGCGCGCAGCTGACCGCCATCAAGAAGACGCAGCCGGACGGCATCTACGTGCCGGGCTACTACAGCGAGGTCGGCGTCATCGCGCGCCAGGCCCGCGAGGTGGGCCTCAAGGTCCCGCTGATGGGCGGCGATGGCTGGGACTCCGAGAAGCTCTTCGAGCTGGGCGGCAGCGCGATTGAAGGCAGCTACTTCTCCAACCACTACTCGCCGGACAACCCGGACCCCCGCGTGCAGAAGTTCATCGCCGACTACAAGGCGGCGTACGGCGGCGTGCCGGACGCGCTGGCGGCGCTGGGCTACGACGCGGCCCGCGTGGCGGTGGAGGCGCTCAAGCGCGCCAAGGATTTGAGTGGCCCCTCGGTGCGGGATGCCATCGCGAAGACGAAGGACTTCCCAGGCGTGGCGGGCACCGTCACCCTGGATGACAATCGCAATGCCGTGAAGTCCGCCGTCGTCCTCAAGGTCGGGGACGGCAAGACGCAGTATGTGACGACCATCTCTCCCTAAATGGCGCAGCTTCTCCAGCACCTCATCAACGGATTGGCCGCCGGAACCATCTACGCGCTCGTCGCGCTCGGCTACACGATGGTCTACGGCGTCCTCAAGCTCATCAACTTCGCCCACGGCGACGTCATGATGGTCGGCGTCTACATGGGCTACGCCACCGCCTTCGCGATTGGACGCGAGGCGCGCGGCTCGTTCCTGGGCATCGCCGCCGTCTTCGCGGTGGCCATGCTCGGGTGCGCGCTGTTCGGCTTCCTGATTGAACGCTTCGCCTACCGCCCCCTGCGCGAGAAGCCCCGACTGACGGCGCTCATCACCGCCATCGGCATCTCCTTCGCGCTCTCCTACGGCTTCCAACTGGACATCGGCTTCCTGCCGGGCGCCAGCCCCCGCGCCTTCCCGGAAATCATCGAGCCCAAGGAGTGGATCATCATCGGCGACCGGGACGTCGTCGTCTGGAACTGGCAGGTCATCAGCTTCCTCATTGCCGTAGGGCTGATGGTGGGCCTGCAGTACCTCGTCTTCGGCACGCGCTTTGGCCGGGCGATGCGCGCCGTGTCCTGGGACCACCGGGTGGCGGCGCTGATGGGCATCCCCACCGACCGCGTGATTGCCCTGACGTTCATGCTCAGCAGCGGCCTGGCCGCGGGCGCGGGGCTGCTCTACGCCATCAAGGACACGTCGGTGAGCCCGCTCATGGGGCTGTACGTGGGCCTCAAGGCCTTCGTCGCCGCGGTGATTGGCGGCATCGGCCACGTGCCGGGCGCGGTGGTGGGTGCGCTGGTGTTGGGGCTGGTGGAGGAGTTCGTGGTGGGCTACGCGGCCAGCACCTGGCGTGACGCGGTGGCCTTCGGCTTCCTCATCCTGGTGCTGCTGGTGAAGCCAGGAGGCCTGTTCGGCCGGGTCGCCGCGGAGAAGGTGTGACGATGCAATCCCCCGCGCTTCCCGTCCCCGAGGCACCGTCCCTCGTCCCTCCCGCGCTGCGCGGCATCCTCCCGCTGCTCATCGCGATTCCCACGCTCGCGCTGTTCCACTGGTCGCTCACCGGCTCCGACTTCGCCACGTATCTGTTGTCCGTCGTCGGGGTGAACATCATCCTCGCGGTGAGCCTCAACATCGTGAACGGGATGACGGGCCAGTTCTCCATCGGCCACGCGGGCTTCATGGCCGTGGGCGCGTACATCGCGGGCTACACCTCCCTGCAGCTCAAGGAGGTGGCGCTGTCCTTCCTGCCGGTGTCGGCCAGCGACCAGGTCCTCTTCATGCTGGCCTTGCTCGTCGGGGGCGTCGCCGCCGCGCTGTGCGGCTTTTTGGTGGGCCTGCCCTCGCTGCGCCTTCGCGGCGACTACCTGGCCATCGTCACGCTGGGCTTCGGCGAAATCATCCGCGTCTTCGTGCAGAACACGGACGCGTTCGGCCGCGCGCTGGGCCTGTCGGGCATCCCCCAGTACTCCAGCCCGGGCATGGTGTTCTTCTGGGTGTTCCTCGTCGTGCTGGCGGCGCGGCGGCTCGCCGGCTCCAGCCACGGGCGCAGCCTGTGGGCCATCCGCGAGGATGAAGTGGCCGCCGAGGCCATGGGCGTGGACACCACCGGCTACAAGGTCCGCTCCTTCGTCTTCTCCTCGTTCTTCGCGGGCATCGCCGGCGGCCTGTTCGCCCACTTCGTGCCCATCATCAACCCCGGCTCCTTCACCTTCGTGCGCTCGATGGAAATCGTCGTCATGGTGGTGCTGGGCGGCCTGGGCTCCACCACCGGCGCTGTCGTGGCGGCCATCTTCCTCACGCTCTTGCCCGAAGGCATGCGCTCGCTGTTCGGCGCGCTGGGCACCGAGGGCAGCCTGGCGCAGCGGGTGGACCAGATTCGCATGCCCATCTACGGCCTGCTGCTCGTCGTGCTGATGCTGTCGCGTCCCCAGGGCCTGTTCGGCACGAAGGAGATCTGGGACGTCCTGCCGCGGTGGCTGCCTCGCAAGCGCAGGGGGCTCGCGTGAGCGCGAACGCACAGCCGGTGGCCCCCGCCTCGCCAGACACGAAGTCTCCTCCCGCGCTCCTGCGGGCGGATGGGGTGAGCATCCAGTTCGGCGGCCTCAAGGCGCTGACGGACTTCCACCTCTCCATCCAGCAGGGCGACCTCCTGGGGCTCATCGGCCCCAACGGCGCGGGCAAGTCCACCGCGTTCAACGTGCTGACCGGCGTGTACCAGCCCTCCCAGGGTCAGGTGCTGGTCCGGGACACGAAGGTGAACGGACGCAAGCCGCACCAAATCAACCTGCTGGGCGTGGCGCGCACCTTCCAGAACATCCGCCTGTTTCGCGCGCTCACCGCGCTGGACAACGTGAAGGTGGCCTGCCGCGCGCAGACGGCGCTGCACCAGTCCCGGCTGGGGCTGGGCGCGAAGCTGGTGAACGCGGGCCACAACTACGCGGACTGGTGGAAGGCGCTCCTGCTCACCCCGTCCTTCCAGCGCGAGGAGCGGCGGCTGACGGCGCAGGCCGAGCACCTCCTGGAGGTCATGGGCCTGTCGCACCGCCGCGACGAGGAGGCGCGCAACCTCCCCTACGGCGAGCAGCGCCGGCTGGAAATCGCGCGTGCGCTGGGCAGCCAGCCCCGCGTGCTGCTGTTGGACGAGCCCGCCGCCGGCATGAACACGCGCGAGAAGGCGGACCTGATGGTCCTCATCCGCAAGCTGCGCG
Source organism: Myxococcus sp. AM011 (assembly GCF_013372595.1). NCBI lineage: Bacteria > Pseudomonadati > Myxococcota > Myxococcia > Myxococcales > Myxococcaceae > Myxococcus > Myxococcus sp. AM011. Next base: position 18,042 of record NZ_JABXEM010000041.1, on the reverse strand, counting down.
ACGACTTCAAGCTGGGCGTGCTGGTGATTGAGCACGACATGAAGCTGGTGATGGGCATCTGCGAGCAAATCACCGTGCTGGACCACGGCGAGACGATTGCCCGAGGCGCTCCGGCCGAGGTGCGAAGCGACCGGAAGGTCATCGAGGCGTATCTGGGTGACAGCTACCTGGAGAGCCACGGAGGAGCGGCGTGAGCGACGCGCAGGTGAAGATTCTGGGCGAGCGCCAGGCCTTTGCTCCCCTGCTGACGGTGGAGGGCATCAAGGTCCACTACGGCGCCATCCAAGCCCTCAGGGGTGTGTCGTTGTCGGTGGGCAAGGGTGAAGTCGTCGCCCTCATCGGCGCCAACGGCGCGGGCAAGACGAGCACCCTGCGCGCGGTGAGCGGCATGCTCAAGGCGAGCGCGGGCCGCATCCACTTCAGCGGGCAGGAGACCACGTCCCTCAAGGCGCACCAGTTGGTGCCCCGGGGCATGGCGCACGCGCCGGAAGGGCGCGGCATCTTCCCCAACCTCACCGTGCTGGAGAACCTGGAGCTGGGCGCGTACCTGCGCCGGGACACCGCGGACATCCGCGCGGACATGGAGAAGAACTTCACGCTCTTCCCCGTGCTCAAGGAGCGGCGCAACCAGATGGCCGGGACGCTGTCCGGCGGAGAGCAGCAGATGCTGGCCATCGCCCGCGCGCTGCTCAGCCGTCCCCAGCTGCTGCTCCTGGACGAGCCCTCGCTGGGCCTCGCGCCCCAGGTGACGGAGACCATCTTCCGCACCCTTCGCGACGTGAACAAGGCGGGCGTCAGCGTGCTCCTCGTGGAGCAGAACGCCCACCTGGCCCTCAACTCCGCCCACTACGGCTACGTGCTGGAGACGGGCGAGGTGGTGATGGCCGGCCCTGGCAAGGCGCTCCTGGAGAGCGCGGAGGTGCGTCGCGCCTATCTGGGCGAGTAGTCTCCCGGAAGGCCGATTTTCCGCCTCCGGGCGCACTGTGTCCGTCCTGCCGCCGACGGTTCCGGGGTCCTGGTGACACCTGGAAACTGGCGGGAGATGGAATCTCGGGTAGTCAGAAGTCGAGCAGTTCGTCTAGCGTCGTCCGACGCACCGCGTTCAAACCCTCCCAAAACTCATTTCAGGAAGCGCGCCCATGCCTTCGTTGTCCCGCCTCCTTGCCTCCATTGCCACCCTCGCGCTGATTTCCCTCGCGTGCGTCAGTCAGCAGAAGACCGACAGCAGCGCCAACTCCGGTGAGGCGTCGTCCACGATTGAGGAGCTGCCCAACGAGGGTGGAGAGACGGGCGGAGACCCGGCGGCCTCCGCGGCCCCGCAGCTCACCGACGTGAGCGCCGAGGAAGGCTTCAACGTCAAGATGCCGGGCCAGCCCCAGGTCCAGCGCCAGAAGGTCAACATCCCCGCGGGCGAGGTGTCCACGGCGGCCTACTCGCTGCAGACGCCCGAGGGCGTCATCTACTCGGTCAGCATCGCGGACTACCCGGAGAAGGTCGTCGCCAGCCGGCCGCCCGAGGCGTTCCTGAACGAGGGCCGCGACGGCCTCACCAACCAGCTCAAGGGCACCGTCAGCAACGAGCAGGAGCTGACGCTCGACGGCTACCCCGGCAAGTCCTACACGGTGTCCTCGCCCAACGGCGAGGTGCGCGCGCGCAACTATCTGGTGGGCCCGCGCCTCTACACCATGCTGGTGCTCTTCAACCCGAGCATCGGCGCTCCGGCGGCGGACGGCTTCCTCGGCTCGCTCCAGCTCATCAACCCGCCTCCGGCCGTTCAGCGCGCGGGTGCCGCGGGCGCCGACGCGGGCGTGGGTGACGCGGGCGTGGGCGCGGAGGGCGCCGCGGTCGAGGCGACCGCTCCCGATGCGGGTCCGGTGGACGCGGGCGTGGCCGCTCCGGCGAAGAAGCGCCGCACGAAGTAGTCTCGCGGGCTTCGAGGGTGCACGGCCGCGCTCGCGTGAGCGTGCACCCGCTGACAGGCGCCCCGTTCACTTGAGAAGGAATGGGGCGCCCCGTGGGTGCGGGGCGGCTTCCTTCTTCGCACTGTCGCCCACATTGTCCCCCCTGGGCTTTCAGGGAGGGATTCATGACAGGGCTGGCTGGGGCCTTGCTCGCCGCGGTATTGGCGGCGGGCGGCTCGGCGCTGGTTCCGGTGAGCGGGGGCAATGCCCTGACGCTCCCGGCGCAGCGCCACATCGTTCACGTCGACACGGGTGGAAGTCGTCCTCCCAGCCTCCTGGTGGCCATCCAGCACGGTGGCTCGGAGGGCAGGGGGCTGGTCCTCTATCGCTCCGAGGACGGGCTGCGCACCGTGCGGCGGGTGGGGGACATCCAGCCGGACTCCACGCACACGGACCGGGCGGAGCTCGTCGCGGTGGGGCGGGACGTGGCGCTCGTCTATTCGTACGAGGGCCCGCAGCTGGCGCCCTCGCGGCGGCATGACGTCTGGTTCCAGTGGTGGCGCTACCAGTCCTCGGCGGACACGTGGCAGCCGGAGCCGGCGGTGCGCGTGCTGGACGCGGCGGATGACAGCACGGGCTACTCGCGGGCGCTGTTGACGCGCGACTCGAAGGGGCGCTTCTGGGTGCAGGCCTTCCGGGTGGAGGTGGATGGCGGCTCCACCGCGGTGGTGGCGGTGTCCACCAACGGCGGGCAGGGCTTTGGGGCGCCCCAGGTGCTGGACAGGGTCAACCGGCGCGGCGGCGGTCGCTTGCTGAGCGTGGGGACGAAGCTCGTCTTCGTCTACGCCATGCATGACGGCTTCGTGCCCACGCGCATGCGCATCCGCTCCGACGCGGACCCGGTGGACACGTGGGGGCCGGTGCGCGAGGCCTTCTCCGAGGGCATCTACCATGGCGCGGCGCTGAGCGCGGTGGCGGACGGCAAGGGTGGCATGCACCTGGTCTACAAGGACGAGACGGAGCGGCTGTATTACCGGCGCTTCGACGGGACGTCCTTCGGGCCACGCAAGCTGGTGGAGGGCACGGGCGACTGGGCGCTCCAGGCGGCCACCACCCGCGTCGGCGACACGCTGTACATCTTCTACAACCGCATGCGGGTGCTCAATCAACACACCGAGCTGCGCGTGCGCGTCCTCGGGGCGGACGGCGGCCTGGGCGACGCGGTGACGCTCGCCGGAAACGTGACGTTCAAGGGTTATCCCAACGCGGTGGACGTGCTGCCGGAGGGCAGCGCCGAGGCGCCGTGTCTGTACGGCGAGGCGGTGGACGCGAGCTCGCGAGGCACCGTGTCGCGGGTGGCGATGGCGCTGGACGAGCAGCCCTCTGGAGCCCCCTTCACGCTGGAGCTGGTGCGCGCGGGCGCGAGCCACGAGCTGCTCGCGGTGGATGGCGCGGGCACGCTGTATGGACTCGCGGCCGGCGGCGACCGCTCGCGGTTGATGGCGAGCACGGATGGCGGGGTGAGCTGGGCCGCGCGCGGACAGGGTGGGGGAAATCTATGGACGCTGGCGGCGATGACGAACGGGACGCTGGTGGCGGTGGCCAGCCACGGCGGCGCGTACTCCCTCCAGCGCTCCACGGATGGCGGGCTGACGTGGAAGGACGAGGTGAGCCTGGGCAGCTACCGGGCGATGGGGCCGCGCAGCTTCGCGGAGCTGGGCGGCGCGTGGTTCTTCCTCGAGTACCAGACCTTCACCTCGGCCTCCGCGCCGGTGCGGGTGTGGGCGAGCACGAATGGCGGAGCCACCTGGTCCGTGCGCTCCACGCTCACCGCGCACCGGCATGGCTATGCGCTCGTCGCGGACCCGGTGACGGGGGCGCTGTGGGCGATGATGGGCAGCAACAAGACGCAGGCGGCGGTGCTGCGCTCCACGGACGGGGGACGGACGTGGACGACGGTGCTCCAGGGCTACGGGGCGAACGCGGTGGCGGGCGTGGCGATGGCGGATGGCTCGTTGCTGCTCGGGCAGTCCACGTTGTTCGAGCCCGAGCATCCGAAGCTGCTGCGTCTGTATGCGGATGGCCGGGTGAGTACGGTGCGGGAGCTGCCGGGGCCCGCGTACTCGCTGGTCGCCGCGCCCGGTGGTGGCTGGGTGCTGGGGACGGCCTGGTTCAGCGCGGGGGACGTGCAGGCGCCGGGTGACGTCTCCGCCCGACTCTTCACCAGCGGAGATGCGCGGACATGGCAGGAGGCGCGGCGCCACGAGCGGATGAGCGGGGCCGACCTGGCGCGCGCGGACGTGTGGGGCGTGTTGCCCTCCGGGGAGCTGGTGGTGCGGATGGAGAACGTGAGCGGCTTTGGAAGCGCGGGGAATGGTTTCCAGGTGCTGCGCATCAAGCGCTGAGCGGGTGGGTGGGTTAGACCTTCCGGTGCGCGGCGCGAGCACGCCGCCGGGAGGCTGGCATGTGGGATCCGTCGCAGTACACGCGCTTCCGGGATGAGCGGAAGCGGCCCTTCTTCGAGCTGTTGTCGCGGGTGGACGCCGACGCGCCGACGCACGTCGCCGACCTGGGGTGCGGGACGGGGGATTTGACGCGCGTGCTGGCCGAGCGATGGCCCGGCGCGACGGTGTACGGCGTGGACTCCTCGGTGGAGATGGTGGAGGAGGCGCGCCGCCGTCCCGCGCCGGGCACCGTGCGCTTCGAGGTGGGAGACCTCGCGGGGTGGACGCCTCCCGTGCCGCTGGACGTACTGGTGTCGAACGCGGCGCTGCACTGGGTGCCGGACCATGTGGCGCTGATGGGGCGACTGGTGGAGAAGCTGGCGCCGGGAGCCGTGCTGGCCTTCCAGGTGCCGGCCAACTTCGACGCGCCCTCGCACCGCCTCGTCGATGAGGTGAAGGCGCTGCCGCGCTTCGCCCGGACGCCTGCGCCGGTGAGGAAGCGGCCCGTGGAGACGCTGGAGACGTACGAGTCGCTGCTGGCGGGGCAGGGGATGACGGTGGATGCGTGGGAGACCACGTACCTGCACCTGCTGCCGGGCGAGGACGCGGTGTTGCAGTGGCTGTTGGGGACGACGCTGCGGCCGGTGCTGGCGGCGCTCGGCACGGAGGAGGGAAAGGCGTTCCTGGACGAGCTGGGGCCGCGCTTGCGCGGTGCGTACCCCGCTCATGCGCGGGGGACTCCGTTCCTGTTCACCCGCCGCTTCGTGGTGGCACGGCGCGGCGGGTGAGTCCGCTGTCAGCTCACTGCGGCCAGGCAGGCCAGCGGTAGATGCGCCCGTTGTTGCCCACGACCCAGAGGTCGTCAGGCCCCGTGCCCGTGATGTCGTTGAGTTGCGTGATGGGATTGGTCGAGTGGATCTGCGTCCACGTCGTGCCGGTGGCCCGGTAGATGTGGCCGGCGGCGCAGGTGGCGTAGGCAGACCCAGCCCCGAAGGCGATGACCGAGGTCAGGTTGTGGGTGCTGGGGAAATCCTGTTTGACCCAGGCGTTGTCGCCGAGCTTCCTCAGGACGGTCCCTGAATCACCCACCGCGAAGGCGACCTTGTCGTTCACCACCCAGACGCCTCGGAGGATGCGTGCGCCCGATGTGTTGTTCTCCGCGTTCTCGGAGACCCACTCGTTGTTGCTGGGGTTGAAGCGGTAGACGCGCGGCGTCCGCGAACTGGCGGGGTTGCCCGTGGAGCTTCCGACCAGGAACAGGCGGTCGCGGCTGACGCCGTGGATGTCATAGACGAAGCCGAGGTCGTTGGTGGTCGGGTTGTAGGTCACCGTGCCGCCCCCGTCCCACCGGAAGGCCGCGCCCTCGTTGGCCGCGGAGCTGTCGGCGGCCCCGTAGAGGGTGACGACGTTGTCGGTCTTCAGTCCCACCAAGCCGTATATCCAGAGGTCGTCGTCCTGAACCTGCGTGCATCCCGTGGCGCTGGTGCTCTGATGCGCCTTCTTGCCGCCCTCGGAGCCAAGCCACGCACGGCCGTTGTCGTAGGGGTCGGCCCAGACGCTGCGCCATTGGGTGTCGGGGGCTCCACAGGAGTTATCGTTGATGACCGTGAAGTTCGTGCCGGAGGGCAGCAGCCGCGCGCGACGGTTGTCGTCGCCGCCCGCCCAGACTCCCCCACGGGTCCAGGTGGAGACCGAGTACCAGTCCCGGGCGCCCCCCGTGCTCACATCCTTGCTGGTCCATGCGGGAGCCACTCCACCCGGGCAGACGCTCTGGGCCTCCTTCTGGCCATCGCAGTCGTTGTCCAGGTCGTCGCACAGCTCGGGCGCGCCGGGATAGGTCCGCGGGTTGCCGTCGTTGCAGTCCGTGTTGTTCGCGACGTAGGGGCCCTCGGGCTTCACGCAGGACTGCACGGCGCCAGTGGTGCTCCCGAAGCCGTCACCGTCCTCGTCCAGGGACCAGAACGTGGCCACCGAGGACGTCACGCACTCCACCGCCGTCTGGATGCCGTTGCACTGGTTCGTCCCAGGGCACTGGAACGAATCCGAGCACGACATGTTGAGCGTGGGGAAGCCCTCGTTCAGTTCCCCGTCGCAGTTGTTGTCCACGGTGTCGCAGAGGTCGGTGAGCCCCGGACGGATGTTGGGGTTCGTGTCGTTGCAGTCATCTGGAGTGCCGTTGACGTAGCCGGTGGGCGTGTTGCCGCAGACGACCAGGGGCACGGAGTCCTTCTTCCCGTGGCCGTCCGCGTCTTCGTCCCGATACACGTTCCTGCTGGGCGGGGTGTCGCAGTACTGGACGCGGTCCGTCAGGTTGCAGCGGAACACACCCACGCAGTCCACCGACGCCGTGCAGGCCTGACCCAACTGGAAGTAGTCCGTGTCGCTGACGCCATCGCAGTTGTCGTCCATGTCGTTGCACAGCTCCGTCACTCCGGGATTGATGCCAGGCACATCATCCCGACAGTCGGTGCCGCCGCTGCTGACCGAGACGTAGCCATCCTGGTCCTTGTCCTCGGCCTGAAGGGACAGCGTGACGGACGGCACGGTGTCGACCGCTACCGTGACGAGTTCGCTGTCGAAGACCACCGCCTTCCCATCGCAGGACTTCTCGAAGGCGGTGGCCCGCACCTCCACGGACGCTCCCCAGTCCAGGGGCGGCACCAGCGCCACCGTCATGCTGCCACCGTCGGCGCGAGTCCCTTTCACCTCCGCGTCCACGACGTCCTTGACGCGCCTCTTGTCGCTGGCCACATCGAGCGCTTCCACTCGGAGGCATCCCGGCAGGAAGCGGTCGTAGGTCACCGTGATTTTCACGGCGCCCTGGGTGACCTCCTTCTTGCAACCGGCGAAGAGGATGAGGGGGACGGCGAGCAGGAGTCGTCGCATGCTCCGAATTGTACCCGTGCTTCCGGGCCCGGCTCATCTTCTCCGCGTCGGGGTTGAATACACCCGTGGATATTCAGGGCCCCGGGTCGCGCTCGCTCGGGAAATCCGAGTGAATCACCATCAACCGAGAATCACGCGCGAGGCTGGCGGGCGTTATCAGTTCCTGCTCCAGCGGAACCTGGGTGCCGTAGCGCTGTCGCATCTGCTGCTCCAGCCCCGCGACGTCGAGCGAGCCCAGCTTCTCCAGGGTGCCGTACTCCACCCCGGCGCCCCGCGCGTACGCCTTGCGCACCAGCTCCGAGCAGTACATCGCCTCGTCGCCCCAGCCGAAGAGCCAGTCATACGGCTTGCCCAGGTGGGCCTTCGCGGCATCGAGCGCGCGCTGGCGTTGCTCGACAGTCAGTCCCTTGGGGCGCAGCACGAGGATGTGGCCCTTCACGCCGCGCGCCTTCCACTTCGCGAACGGGACGCGCTGCACCGGCTGCACGGCCTCCACCACGAAGATGCCTTGCTTCGTCACCTCCACCAGCCCGACGTGGGACAGCGGGCTGTGCGTGGCCGCCTGGATGGCCTTCGACTGCCGCGAGCGCGACGTGTGCAGGACGACGTCCCCCGTCATGAGATTGGCCTCCAGTCCCTCCCGAGGCGCGGCGACCGCGCCGAGTCCCCACAGCCACACCCCCCACAGCACGAGCCACCGCATGGACCCTGTCCTTTCCAGCGCTTGTCGCGCCAGCGCACGCTGAGTGCAGTCCCGATGCCAGTGTTATGCGGAACGCGTCAGCGGCACTTCGGCCACGCGGTGGTACTCCGGGCCACGGCTCTCGAAGAGGACGAGCCGGTCCACGCGTCCCTCACCGAGGTCCGTACCGGACAGCGCCTTCACGCACTGGAGCAGCGCCGGGTCTCCAGAGGACGCGGAGCTCCGGGCCAGCGTCAGGTGGGGCGCGTAGTCGCGGTACTCCGACTCGAAGCCGAGCGGCAGCAACTGCTCCGCAGTGTCCGCCTGGAGCGCCTTGAGCGCGTCGGTCTCTCCGTGCACGTCCGCCCAGAGCACGCGCGGATGCGTGGGTGTCCCGAAGGTGCCGCCTTCGCCCACCGACAGTGTGAACGGTGCATGCCGGGGACCCACCGACGCGAGCGCCTCACGGATGGCGGGCAGTCGCGAGGACTCCACTTCGCCCAGGAACACGAGCGTGAGGTGCACGCCTTCGACTCGCACGAAGCGGGCGTGGTTGGCGAGCTGTCGCAGCCGCTTCATCTCGGAGGCGACCCGGGCCTCGATGGTGGCCCCCAGCGTGACGGCGGTGAACAGGCGCATGACTCAGGACTTTCTCGCGGACCGGCGCGGCCAGAGCGCGTAGGCCCAGAAGGGGATGAAGGCGAGCAGCTCCGCGCCGACGACGTACAGGCCGCGCGACGACAGCATGCCCGCGCCGATGGGTGACACCGGCAGGGGACGCACGGGGGCGAACAGCCGCGCGTTCGAGAAGGGCCACAGCAGCGCCGCGCCCAGGCCGCCATCCGTCAGCGAGTCCAACAGCCCGTGGCTCGCCACCGCGAGGAACGCGAGCCCACCCCAGCGTCCCACAGGCGCTTTCGCCCACTTCGCCACCGCGGCCACCATGAGTGCCACCGCCGCCGCGAACACGAACGAGTGTGACGCGCCCCGGTGTCCCCACGGCGCCGCATAGGGAATGCGGAACACGAAGGCCACCACGTCCGCGTCCGGGAGCAGGGCCAGCATTGAAAAGAGAGCCATGGAGGCGAGCAGTCGACGGGTCGACCCGCCGTTCGCCTCGTACCGCCCCAGGGCCATGCCCACCGCCACGTGACCGATGCTCGCCATGAATGACCTGGGGCGGAAGATACCGCAGGCGGGCCTGGAGGCTCGCATGGCGGTGCGTCCCTGGAGGGTGGTGGTGGGGTGGGCTAGCGTAGCGGGTTGATGCGGATGCTTTCCCATGTCGAGGAGACGCTCCAGCGACGCTTGGAGGGCTGGCGCGCGCAGGTGGGCGAGTGGCTCAACCGGGTCCGCGCGGCGGGCGCGGCGAGCTGGCTGGTGATGTCGTGGCTGTTCGACTGGCGCACGCCGATTGGAGTGCTCGCCGCGTACCTGGCGCTGGCGGTGCTGCTGTGGGCCGGCGCGCGGCGCTTCCCCCGGCTGGGACGGCGTCCGGCGCTCGGGCTCGTCTTCCTGGACATGCCCGCTGTCTTCGCCCTCCAGTCATTGGCCATCGGCACGGCGGGCAACGACAACGCGGTGCCCACCGCGCTCTTGACGCTGGGCGTGTACATCGTGCTCGTGGTGTTGGTGTCGCTGGTGACGCTGTCGCGAGTCATCGTCGTGCTCGCCACGGTGGTGGCCATCGGTTTGGAGAAGATGCTGGTGTTCCAGGCCCAGGTGGAGTGGCAGTCGTTCCTGCCGGGCATGGTGCTGGTGCTGACGCTGGGCGCGCTCGCGGCGGCCTTCATCAGCCGGCAGGTGCTGGGGCTGGTGACGCAGGTGGCGCAAGAGGAGGTGCGGCTGGAGCGGCTGGGGCGCTACTTCTCTCCGGAGGTCGCCCGTCAGATTGCCCAGCACGGCACCGAGGCTGGACGCGGCGAGCACCGCGAGGTGACGCTGTTGTTCTCCGACATCCGAGGCTTCACCTCCATGTCCGAGCGCCTGGACAGCCCTCAAGTCGTGGCCCTGCTCAACGAGTACCTGTCGCGCATGGTGGACGTGGTGTTCCGCCATGGAGGCACGCTCGACAAGTTCATCGGCGACGGCATCCTCGCGTACTTCGGCGCGCCGTTGGATTTGCCGGGGCACCCGAAGGCCGCGGTGGCGTGTGGGCTGGCGATGCTGGAGGCGCTGGAGACGCTCAACGCGGAGCGCGTGGCGCGCGGTGAGGAGCCGCTGCGCATCGGCGTCGGCATCCACACGGGGCGCGTCGTCGTGGGGGACGTGGGCAGCTCGCAGCGGCGCGAGTACACGGTGATTGGCGACGCGGTGAACCTGGCCAGCCGGATTGAAGGGCTCACGAAGAAGGTGGGCGTGCCCATGCTGGTGTCGGAGGCCACGCGCCGCTTCTGCCAGGACGACGCGTCCCTGCGCTTCGAGCCCGCCGAACTCCTGCCCGTCGCGGGCAAGGCCGAGCCCGTGGCCACCTTCGTCCCCGGCAAGCAGGCGCTGCGCGAGGTGGGCTGAGCGGACGCGGGCCGAGCGGGGAGGCTCGATGTCCCCGTGCTCACACCTGGATGTCCCGCGCTCCCTCCGGTGACAGGAGGAGTGTCACTCATGGCTCAGGGATATTCGTTGAACATCGGTTTGAACTCGGTGGACCCGGCGCACTACGCGGGCTGGGATGGAACGCTCACCGCCTGCGAGGCGGACGCGGAGGACATGGAGTCCATCGCGAAGGAGCGGAAGTTCTCCACGGTGCGCAAGGTGCTCACCCGGGACGCGACGCGGGGCCGCATCCTGAAGGAGCTGGACGAGGCATCCCGCGTGCTCCAACCCGGGGACTTGTTCCTGCTCTCGTACTCCGGACACGGCGGGCAGCTCCCGGACCGCAACAGCGACGAGTCGGACGCGCAGGACGAGACGTGGGTGCTCTTCGACGGAGAGCTCATCGACGACGAACTCCACTTCGCGCTGTCCAAGCTGAAGCAGGGCGTGCGCGTGTTGATGTTCTCCGACAGTTGTCACAGCGGCACGGTGAGCCGGGTGGCGTACTCGGCGCTGAGGAGCAGCGGCAGCCTGGAGATGCTGGCGGACACGCTGCATGACCCGTCGCCGGGGGAGCGGCGCTTCAAGGACCTGCCCACGGCGATTGCCCTGCGCACGTACCGGGACAACAAGGCCTTCTACGACGACGTCATGGCGGGCCTGCCGAAGGAGGACCCCATCGCCAGGACGAAGGCGACGGTGCTGCTCATCTCCGGGTGCCAGGACAACCAGCTCTCCAGCGACGGAGCCTTCAACGGCCTGTTCACCGCGAACCTGCTGCGCGTCTACAACAGCGGGAAGTTCCGGGGCAGCCACCGCACGTTCCACCGCCGCATCGTCCGGCGCATGCCGCCGATACAGTCGCCCAACTACTCCATCGTTGGAGTCCCCAGCCGCGAGTTCGAGCGGGAGACGCCCTTCGAGGTGTGACAGAGGGCCGAGGGGGGACTGATGGAGTCCCTCCACGGCCCTCGTCGTGAATCAGTGCTCGCGCGAAAGGCTCAGTACGCCTTGGAGAACACGATGCGGCCCGGCGAGTCCTCACCGGTGACGACGCACTTGCCCGGCTCCTGCTTGAGCGCGAAGGGGCGGTTGCGCGTGGTGAGGCCCGTCTCCTCCTTGATGCGCGCCTCCACCTTGGCGTCCAGGTTCCAGTGGGCGAGCAGGAAGCCCGCGTCCGCCTTCTCCTTCATCTCCTCGTAGGAGTTGACCTCGAAGGTGTGCTCGTCGCGGAACGTCTTGGCCTTCTGGAAGAGGTCCTTCTGCATCTGGTCCAGCATGGACTGGGCCTTGGCGGCGGCCTCGCCCAGCGGGATGAACTCCTTCACCTTCAAGTCGCGGCGCACCATGACGCAGGTGCCCTTGGCCAGGTCCTTGGGGCCAATCTCGATGCGCACGCAGGTGCCCACCAGCTCGTGCTCGAAGTACTTGAAGCCGGGGCCCTTGCTGTCGTCGTCGTCCACCACCACGCCCAGGCCGGACTTGCGCAGGTCGGCGGCGAGCGCGTGGCTCTTCTCCAGGACCTGGGCCTTCTCCGTGTCGGACGCCTTGCCGAAGATGGGGATGATGACCACGTGGGTGGCGGCGAGCTTCGGCGGGACGATGAGCCCCGAGTCATCCGAGTGGGTCATGATGAGACCGCCGATGAGGCGCGTGGAGACGCCCCAGGACGTCTGCCAGACGAAGTGCTCGCGGCCGTCGCGACCCTGGAACTTGGTGTCGAAGGCCTTGGCGAAGTTCTGGCCCAGGTTGTGGCTGGTGCCGGCCTGCAGGGCCTTCTTGTCCTGCATCATGGCTTCGATGCTGTAGGTGCGCAGGGCGCCGGCGAACCGCTCCGACTCCGACTTGCGGCCCGTCATGACGGGCATGGCCATGTAGTCCTCGGAGAACGTGCGGTAGACCTCCAGCATCTGGAGCGTCTCCTTCTCCGCGTCCTCTTCCGTCTCGTGACAGGTGTGGCCTTCCTGCCAGAGGAACTCGGTGGTGCGCAGGAACAGGCGGGTGCGCATCTCCCAGCGCATCACGTTGGCCCACTGGTTGATGAGCAGGGGCAAGTCCCGGTAGCTCTGCACCCACTTGGCGAAGCTGCGGTTGATGATGGTCTCCGACGTGGGTCGGATGACGTAGGGCTCCTCGAGCTTGGCGCCGCCCGCGTGGGTGACGACGGCGAGCTGGGGGTTGAAGCCCTCGACGTGCTCGGCTTCCTTCTTGAGGTAGCTCTCGGGGATGAGCAGCGGGAAGTAGGCGTTCTTGTGGCCCAGGTCCTTGAACATCTTGTCCAGGACGCGCTGCATGTTCTCCCACAGCGCGTAGCCGTTGGGACGGATGACCATGCAGCCCTTCACGTCCGAGTAGTCGGCGAGCTTCGCCTTCTGGACCAGGTCGACGTACCACTCGGAAAAGCCCTTCTCTCGGGGCGTGAGCTTATCGGCCATGTGCTGAGCACCTTTTCAAAGTCGTTGAAAGAGGACGGTTGCCTACGCTGGGGCCACCCGGAAATCAACGCTCCCGTCGACCCAGGACGTCCCTCGGCTCGTCCCCGGACAGGTCGTTCACGCTGTGGGGGCCTCGCATGGGACACGAAGCAGGTGGTGGTGTGTCACGGAGACGCTCGGGAGCAGGGCGCGAGGCACTGCGCGATTCGTTCCGCCGGCTCTCGGGCCGAGCGCCTGTCCCGTTTCCATTCTCCGAGCGCGAGCAGGGTGAAGCGGGGTGGCAGGTAAGCCTACCTGTGCTTGTTCGGGGTGGCGCCTCGGGTGTGAGGGGGGCCGTGTGCCGGGTAGGTTCTCACTCCATGGCCGCCAGGAAGTCCGCCAGTCTTGCCGCGCTTGCCGCTGTGCTCTCCTTGCACTTGCAGCACAGACAGCGAGACGTGTTGTCTCCAGTCGAATGCCAGAAGACTTGAACTGGGACGACGTTCGGAGCCTCGCGCGCCGTACTTCCGAAGGACAGCCGTTCACGCTTACCGACGAGACGCGGGCAATCCTCCGGCGCGCCGCTCCGCAGGTCGCCATTCCACCAGGTGAAGCAGAGAGGGCACTACAACAGGTGCCGAGCGCCGTTGCGTTGCTGGACGAGGTTGCCAGCCGCATCCGCGTCGGGTCGCGGCGCTTGTCGCGCGCCATCGTCGATTCGGCCAACCGCCAGGACGCCGGCGACATGGATGGCGCACGCCAGCCGTTCTTGGATGTCCTCGCGGTTGAGGTTGTGCCCCACTATCGTGCAATCGCGCAGACACACCTGGACGCGCTGGACGATCCGTAGTTGGCCTGGGGCCGGACGCTCTTGAGGAACTACAGCGCCTCGTCCTCCCTGGTAGGGGCGCCTCTCGTATGCACGCCGCGTCCGTAGAAGGTGCGCCATGCCCAATCCGCAGCTCGTCATCCTGTTCGTCTCGCTGCTGGCGGATGGTGGCGCGCTCCCTCCTCGCGCGGATGCCGGGGAGCTGGACGCGGGAGTTCGTGTCGTCGCGCCAGGACCTGCGCGGGCCGACGCGGGGACGACGGATGCCGGGTTCGGAGCCAGGTCAGCCATCCCCTGGCCCGAGGAAGAGCTTCAGCCGTTGGCCACCCTGGATGGGTCCGCGGTCCTCGCCGCGCATTCCGTGCTGACGCAGGTGCTGAAGCACTTTCCCAAGGAGGCCGGGCGCTCGTGTGCGTTCTCACCCCGCGCCTTGGAGGTGCTCGTCGCGCGCAAGGACGATTGGCACTTCGTTCGCGTCAACCGACGCGTGGACCTGTGCCCGGGATTTGGCCCCGGCGTCCAACTCGAGACCGACTGGTTCGAGCTGTACGCGGTCTCTCCTGATGGACGCGTGGAGCGGTATCCGTATCACCCGTGAGCAGGCAGGCATCACGGGTCGCCGCGGACCCTTTGTACCGGGAATCTGGAGTCGTCTCGCGGGGATGCAACGCGAGCGTCACACCCTGGGGGATGCTGGGAAGCGTTGGCGCGTCGCGCTATGTAGTGCTCTCCATTTTTCCACGGGTGTTCCCACCTGGAGGCTTCATGCGGTCGATTCTTCCGTCTCTCGGAGTGGCTGGTGCGCTGACGGCGTGCCTCGTCTCCGGCTCCGCCTTCGCCTACGCCACTGGCCAGACGGGCTACAGCGGCAAGGACAGCTCGCTGACGTGCGCGAGCTCGATGTGCCACTCCATCGGTGGCGCCGTGCCCACCGTGTCCATCGAGGGCCCCGCGACCCTGGAGCCCGGCCAGACGGGCACCTACGCCTTCGTCATCACCGGCGGCCCCGCGGTTCGCGGCGGCTTCGACGTGTCCCTGGATGGCGCGGGCACCCTCAACCCCGGCACCGGCTCGAAGAAGGTCTCCGGCGAGATCACCCACACCCAGCCCAAGCCCTTCACCAGCGGCACCGTGCGCTTCGACTTCACCCTCGTCGCCCCGTCCACCGGCACCACGCTCACCCTGTTCGGCGCGGGCAACTCGACCAACGGCAACGGCGAGGACACCGGTGACGCCTCCGCCGTCACCACGCTCAAGGTGAAGGTCGGCGACGGTGGCGGTGGTGGTGAAGAGGACGACGGCGGTGGCTGCGCCGCGGCCGGTGGCGCGCCCCTGCTGGGCGCCGTGCTGATGCTGCTCGGCGCGCGTCTGCGTCGCCGCGACGCGTAAGCGGTCGGCTGCTCCTCAATCAGGCACCGAGGGGGCGGGGAGACAGGGGGCGACGGAGCGGCCTAACATCCCGCCCTCGCTCTCCATGCACCTCCGCCTCCTCTCCCTGCTGCTCGTGCTGGGGCCGTTCGCGTGTGCGACAGGCCCCGGTCTCCTGCCCCCGGAAGTCCCGCTCGCCGCCGTGCACCGCGAGCCGGGGACGCTGCGGGTGATGACCTTCAACATCCAGTCCGGTGCCCGAGGCCTGGACGGCGTGGCCCGCGTCATCCGCGCCTCCGTGCCGGACCTCGTCGCGCTCCAGGAGGTCGACGTCGGCTCCACGCGCGCCGGTGGCATCGACCAGGTGGAGGCCCTCTCGCGCCTCACCGGCCTGCCTCACCACGCCCACTTCCGCACCACGGACCTGCACGGCGGCGCCTACGGGCTCGCCATCCTCTCGCGCTTCCCGCTGGAGACCCTCGCGCAATACCCGCTGCCCGTGCCCTCGGGCTCGGAGCCGCGCACGCTCGCGCACGCCGTGGTGTCCGTGGATGGCCGCGAGGTGAGCGTCTACCTCACGCACCTCATCCGCCGCCCCTTCAACAACGCCACGCGCCTGCGCCAGAGCGCCTACGTGGCCCGACTGCTCGCCCAGGACTCCCGGCCACGCCTGCTCCTGGGAGACCTCAACGACGACCCGGACTCGCACTCGGTGCGCCTGCTCCGCCGGGACATGCGCGACGTCGTCGCCGCCACCGGTGGAGCCAGGGGCACCTACCCGATGCCCCTGTTCCTTCCCACGCTGCGCATCGACTACGTGCTGGCCTGCGAGGCCTTCACGCCCGTGGCCAGCCGCGTGCTGAAGGTCTCCGCGTCGGACCACTACCCCGTTGTCGCGGACCTGCGGCTGGACGTGCTGCCTCCCGCCGCCGCGGAAGGTCAGCTCACGTTGAAGCGATAGAGCACATCCGGGTCTCCCCGGGTGTAGCCCTTGAGGACCTCGTGCTTGAGGTCCTTCGCGCCGAGCACCGTCAGGCCGCCCCACGCGAAGCCCATCACCGACAGCTCGAAGTACACGTGCGGCTTGGGCACCTTGATGATGTGCAGGTCCGTGTGGCCCTGGCCCGGCAGCACCTCCAGTTCGCCCTCGGTGAAGTAGCCCTTCCAGATGCCGGGCGTGAAGAAGAGGAAGCGGCGGAAGTCCCCGGGGCTGAACATCGCCTTGAGCTGACCCTGGCCCAGCGCGTACTCGGCGGACTTGATTCCGAACTGCCACCACGCGTTGGGGTCTCCTGAGTAGAAGCGCTGGAGCAGCTCCTCGTTGAATCGCAGGAACGCGTCCACCGGGATTCGCGTGACGGGGAGGATGGGCAGGGTGAAGACGGGCTCGCGCTTCTTGATGTCCGCGATGAAGTCCTTCCACGCCTGCTCACCGTGGGACTGCACCGTCATCTGCTGCCGAGCCAGGAACGCCACGCCTTTGACTTCCATCCGTGTCCTCCACTGCCAGACCCCGCGCGGGGCCGCGCTCGGGGGATTCCGTCCCGGCTTCCCCGGGAAGGATAGGGTGCGACAGCGTCGCTCGCAGACGACGCCCGCCTGCTATTCGAGCTGAAGACCGCAGTCGGCGCAGGCGCCCGCGACCAGGGGCGCCACGGTGCCGCAGGCGGGGCAGGGAGGCTCACCGTCTTCCGTCGCGGGCAGCACGAAGGGCGAGGCGCCGTCCGCCAGCACGCCTTCGCGCTGGATGCTGTCCATCCAACGTTGCTGGAGCAGCGTCGCCACACGCACGCCGTCCTCGGGACGCACCAGCACCTGGAACTTCGGGCTGCACCCGGGCTTCGCGCACGCCTCGCGGTGTACCAGCGCGGGGACGTCCGCCTCCAGACATGCATCGACCAGCCGCCGGGCGTCCGCCAGCGCCATCTCCGCGCACGGCACCAACTCCGCCTCGGCCAGCACCTTCGTCACTTCGTCCTGGGTCATCACCCGGGGGATTGGAGCCCACGCATGGGCTCGCCGTCCAGCGGCGTGCCATCTTCTCGGACCTGAGGGCACCTCGCGCTCGTCCTGTCGCATCCCCACCCTGCCGTCGCTTCCTCGAGTTTCCATGAGGCGGGTGGGGGCACGACGCGATGTCTCATGGCGCACGGGGCTGGGGAGCCTGCTGGGCGTGGGTGTTGCTGGCCGTGGCCTGCGAGCGGCCCGAGCAACTGGCGGCTCCGAGCCCCTCCGTGGAGGCGCCGCCCGCCGCCGCGAGCTCCTTGAAGGCGAAGCCGCTGACGGGAAGAACGCGCTGGCTGCGCTCGCTGACCGGCGCGGGACGGGAGAGCGCCGCGGGGCTCGCGCACGATTCGCGTGGCAACGTGGTGCTGGCGCTGAACTCGGAGGCTGCGGTGGCGGACCTCTTCGGGCCGCTGCTGGTGCCAGGCTCTGGTACTCCCGCGTCGCAGCGGTTCGGGGTGGCGAAGTACGGCACGGGCGGCGAGCGGATGTGGTCCGCCTCCCTGCCAGGCTTCGCGGAGGCTGTCACCGTCAGCTCACGCGGGCATGTCCTCGTCGCGGGTCGCAATCCGGAGGGCGCGGACCTGGGCGGCGGGCCGCTGCCGGCGGGGCGCTTCCTGCTCAAGCTGGGGCGGGACGGAGACTTCCTCTGGGCCCGGAGCCTGGGGGCGCTCGGCGTCTCACCCGACTTCGTCCTCCGGCGCGTGGAGACGGACCTGCTGGGCAACGTGGTGCTGGCGGGCACGCTGCCCGACGCGAAGCTCGGCGGAGTCCCCGCGCTGGTGAAGGTGGACGCGAAGGGCGGCTACCTGTGGACGTATGCGCACGAGGAGCCGGGGGAGGCCTCGGGCGTGGCGGCGGACCCGGAGGGACACCTCTACGTCACGGGGTTGCTGCACCCGCCGCGCTCGCCGGTGGCGCTCGACTCGCAGCCGTTCCTCGTCAAACTGGACGCTCGCGGGCGGGCGCAGTGGGAGCAGCG
>NZ_JABXEM010000419.1:0-6410 GCF_013372595.1 Myxococcus sp. AM011 | reverse complement strand
AGGCGCGGGTGGCGTGTTCGCCGCCCCCCCACCCCTCCTGCCGTCCAGGCGTGACGGGGCTGTCGGAGTCCCACCTCCAGGGCCGTCCGCCCCCTCATGCAACCTCCAAGAACTCCTGCGCGGCCTCCTCTTGTGGCATATACCCACACCATGCCTTCCGCCCTGACCGCCTCCGAGATTCGAGAGGCGTTCCTCAAGTTCTTCGAGGAGCGTGGACACCGCCGCGTCCCCTCCTCCTCACTGGTGCCGGCGAACGACCCGACCCTGCTGTTCACCAACGCGGGCATGGTCCAGTTCAAGGATGTCTTCACCGGCCGCGAGCGGCGCGACTACCAGCGTGCCACCACGTCGCAGAAGTGCGTGCGCGCCGGTGGCAAACACAACGACCTCGACAACGTGGGCTACACGGCCCGGCACCACACGTTCTTCGAGATGCTCGGCAACTTCTCCTTCGGCGACTACTTCAAGGCGGACGCGATTGCGTACGGCTGGGAGTTCGTGACGAAGACGCTCGGACTCGACAAGGCGCGGCTGTCCATCACCGTGTTCAATGGCGAGGACGGCATCCCCTGGGATGAAGAGGCGTTCGAGCTGTGGGCGAAGCAGGGCGTGTCTCGCGACCGCATCTTCAAGCTCGGCAAGAAGGACAACTTCTGGTCCATGGGCGAGACGGGCCCGTGCGGTCCCTGCTCCGAAATCCACTATCACCAGGGTGACGACATCCCCTGTGTCGAGGAAGCGGCGGGCAAGAAGTGTCAGGGCGTCGCGTGCGACTGCGACCGGTGGCTCGAAATCTGGAACCTCGTGTTCATGCAGTTCGAGCGCAAGGAGAAGGACGCGCCGCTGATTCCGCTGCCCAAGCCGTCCATCGACACGGGCGCGGGCCTGGAGCGCATCGCCTCCGTCGTGCAGGGCAAGCGCTCCAACTACGACACGGACCTGTTCCAGAACATCATCGCGAAGGTCGTCGAGGTCTCCGGCAAGCCGTACTCGCAGGAGACGGGCGCCTCCCACCGCGTCATCGCGGACCACGGTCGCGCGGCGGCGTTCCTCATCGCGGACGGTGTGCAGCCCTCCAACGAGGGCCGGGGCTACGTCCTGCGCCGCATCATGCGCCGAGCGATTCGCCACGGCACGCTGCTGGGGCTGGACCAGCTCTTCTTCTTCAAGGTCGTCGACCGCGTCATCGAGGTGATGGGTGACGCGTACCCCGAGCTGCGCGAGAGCCGGCCCTTCCTGCTCAAGGTCTCCGAGCACGAGGAGGAGAGCTTCCGGCGCACGCTCAGCCGCGGCATGAAGATGATTGACGAGAGCGTCACCCGGATGAAGAAGGCGGGCGAGACGCTGATGTCCGGCGCGGACGTCTTCCTGCTCCACGGCACCTACGGCTTCCCGTGGGATTTGACGCAGATCATCTTGCGTGAGCACGGGCTGGACGCGGACATCCCCGGCTTCGACGCGGAGCTGGTGAAGGAAGCCGAGCGCGGCAAGGGCGGCGAGCTCAACAAGGACAAGGCCGTCGGCGACGTCTACCTGAAGCTCGTGGAGAAGCTCGGGACCACCGAGTTCCTCGGCTACGAGGGTGAAGGCCACGAGGGCGAGGGCAGCATCCGCGCGATGATTCGCGACGGCGTGGAGGTGGTGCAGGCCTCGCAGGGTGACAAGGTGGAGCTGGTGCTGGACCGGACGCCCTTCTACGGCGAGTCCGGCGGTCAGCTCGGCGACAGCGGCAACATCGTCGGCCACGGCGGCAAGGCGGTGGCACAGGTGAAGGACGCTCAGCGTCCGGTGCCGGGCCTCATCGTCCACTCCGTGGAAGTCACCGAGGGGACGTTCAAGGTCGGCGACATGGTGCAGACCGCGGTGGACGTGGAGCGCCGCAAGGCCATCCGCTCGAACCACTCCGCGACGCACCTGCTGCACAAGGCGCTCAAGCTGGTGCTGGGCGAGCACGTGAAGCAGGCGGGCTCCGTCGTGGCGCCGGACTTCCTGCGCTTCGACTTCTCGCACTTCGGGCCCGTCACGTCCGAGCAGGCGGAGAAGGTCGAGGACCTGGTCAACGGCTGGATTCGCGACAACGCCGCGGCCGAGACGCGCGTCATGGCGCTCGAGGACGCGAAGAAGTCCGGCGCGGTGGCCATGTTCGGCGAGAAGTACGGCGAGACGGTTCGCGTCGTCACCGTGCATCCGGAGTCCACCGAGCTGTGCGGCGGCACGCACGTGCGGCGCAGCGGCGACATCGGTCTGTTCAAGCTCTCCAGCGAGAGCGGCGTGGCGTCCGGCGTGCGCCGCATCATCGCGCTCACGGGCGTGGGCGCGCTCCAGCACGTGCGAGAGCAGGAGCACGAGCTGCGCAAGGCCGCCGAGCTCTTGAAGACGTCTCCCAAGGACGTGGTCAAGCGCGTGGAGGCGGCGCAGAAGCGCGTGAAGGAGCTGGAGCGCAAGGTCGAGGAAGTGGCCGTGAAGGCGAACACGGCGGGCAGCAAGGACCTGCTGGAGCAGGCGCGCGACGTCAACGGGATGAAGGTGCTCGCCACTCGGGTGGACCCGGCGGACGACAAGGTGTTCCGCGGCATGGCGGACCAGCTCCGCGACCGCATGCGCTCTGGCGTCATCGCCATCGGCGGCGAGAAGGACGGCCGCGCCATCATCCTCGTCGCGTTGACGAAGGACGTGGTGGCCAAGGGCCTCAGCGCGGGTGACCTGGTGCGCGAGATGGCCAAGGAAGTCGGCGGCAAGGGCGGCGGCAAGGCCGACATGGCGCAGGCCGGCGGTCCCGACGCGTCGAAGCTGCCCATCGCGCTGGAGAAGCTGTACGAGCTGGTGAAGGGAGCGGGCAACGCGTGAGCGCTCGCTCTCCCCTCGCCCTGGCGCCGGTGGCGTGCCTCCTGGCTGCGGCCCTCTTCATCGGGGGCTGCACGAAGGATGAGCCCTCGTCCGAGTCCCTGGGCACGGCGGATGAGCGCACGCTCCAGAAGCTGCGGCAGGAAGTGGACCGGGTGAACCAGGGAGGCCGCCCGGCCCAGGGCCCCGAAGCCACTCGGGGCGCGCCGAACTCGCAGCTCGCGGGACTCGCCGCGGGGCTGGAAGATGCCGCGCCCCGGCAGTTGGGCGTGCCCGAAGGCAACAACACGGTGCACGTGGACACGGTGGCGGTGAAGCTGACCGGGCTGGAGTCCTCTCACTCCGCGAAGGGCTCGGGGAAGCTGAGCGTGACGACGGAGGAGCTGTTCCTCCGGGTGCAGCTCGTCACGCAGAACGTGGGCCCGAAGCCCGTGACGCTCGACCTGGAGTCGGCCACGGTGGTGGACGCGAAGGGCGCGTCGTTCGTGCTGGCGAGGGACGCGCAGGTGCTCGCGGGCACGCGTCCCCTGCGCCGGACGTGGGCCCCTGAAGAGCGCGCCGACGTCGTCCTCCTGTTCGAGCTCCCCCCGCCGGCCCTGCGGGAAGGTGCCCTGCACCTGGTCATGCAAGGGACGGGGGGAGAGGTGCGGATCCCCCTGCGATGAGCGGGCTTGTGTCCAAGCTGCTTCCGCTGCGCATCCGCCTCCCGTACAGCACGGAGGAGGAGTTCGTCGACAAGTACGGCTCGAACGTGGCGCGCGGAGGTGTATTCGTCGCCACGCGCGCGTTGAAGCCCGAGGGCACCGGGCTGGCGTTCGAGTTCGTCCTCGCGGATGGCAGCCGGTTGCTGCGCGGCGAGGGCGTGGTGGTGAAGGCACAGGTGGACTCGGGCGCCGGGCGCACCGGGATGACGGTGCGCTTCGTGAAGCTGGACGCCGCGAGCAAGGCGCTCGTCGACCGCGTCGTCGCACGTCGTGCCGCACCCGAGCCGCAGCAGACGGTCCCCGGATTGGTTCGCAAGACGCAGGCGCCCAGGCCGGTTGCGCCCAGCGCGCCCGAGCCGCCCGTGCAGGTGCCCGCGGTATCCCAGGACGCCCTCATAGCGGCCAGGAGTGCACCGGAGGCGCAACCCCTCGCGCCGGAGAGCGACGACCTGGCGCAAGGTGGACTCTTTCCACCTGAGCCCGACGAGGCCACGGAGGCATCTCAAGGCGGCCGCTTCGCTCCCGCGAGCGATGACGGTGAGACGCCCAGCACGGCACTGGGCCAGCGCGGCGCCTCAAGTGAGCAGCACGTCGGGGACACCGGCGCGGGTCTGTCAGTCGACGCGGAACCGACGGCGCCACGGCAAGTCGATGGTGAGCCGTCAGATGCGGCGGCGCTCAACGCGAGTACGCCGGTCGCGGATGAGCCTTCGGGCTTCGGGAATACGCCAGAGGCCGCGTCGCCCGCTTGGACGGGGAGTGCCGCGCCCACTGAGGGCAGCGCTCTCGCAGCTGACGACGAGCGCGAACTCGACTTCGACATCACCGCGAGCTTGTTCGACTCCGATGAGGAGTCATCAGCGAGCGCGGTGAGCGCACCCGTGGTTGGCGCGGACACGAATCCCGACGCTTTCGGCCAGGAGCACGACACAGCCACGGGGAACGCGGCCTCGACCTTCGAGCCCTCGTCGATTGACGGGAATGAAGCGGTCTCGAGTTTCGAAGGGGAGGCCTCTGCGAGTGTCTCCGCTGACGCTCCTTCGGACCTCTCCGGCACGGACACGTCGGACCCTGTCGAGGACACGTCGTCCGAGGTTCCCTGGTTCGGGACTCCAGAGGTCCCAGCGTGGGAGGCCAGTCCCACCGAAGTGGCCGCCCCCACCGTCCACGACGCGTCCACCGAACAGGCATCAGCTCGCGAGGACGAGCCTGCGCCCTTCAGCCCACTGGCCATCGGCGACGAACACACCGAGACGGAGAACCGCTCGGCGGCACCGGTTAACGCGGAGGTGCCCTCTTCTGGCGTCGAGTCGACTCCCACGACGGGGGCGCAGGCTGGCTCGTCGCACATCGAGGCCACGAGCGACACAGACCCGTGGGGCATCGCGATCCGCTCCGGCGGCACCGTGGCAGGCGCCACGAAAGAGACCTCGACCTGGTCACTCGCTGAGCGTGACGAGTCCTCCTTCGCCACTGACGCGGACTCGTCCACGGACCCGCTGGCGCGTATCGAGTCGACGTCCGCCGCCTCCCGGGTCGACACGGGCCACATCGCGGCCAACGTCGATACCGATGTGGAATCCCTGGCTGCGGCGCTGTCTCGCATCGAGAACGAGCCCTTCGCGACGGTCCGAGACACATCGGCACGCATAGAGCCACTCGCCAACACCGAGGCCCGTCCGTCCACGGAAGCCCCAGCTCACGCAGAGCCATCGGCCGCACCGACCGCGCAGTCCTCCACGGCGACAGCCGCGCAAGAGATGCCCGGGACGCTCGCCGACACGGGTGCCACAGCGGCAGGAACGGCTACGCCAACCCTGGGGCTGACAACCGCGCAGGACGCAACGGAAAACGCGTCGTCCGAGGTACGCACCGACACGTCCGCAGCGCCCCAGGGCTCACTGACGGCATCCTCGGTCGAGCCCTCCGCGACGGGCTCGACCGAGACGCGAGACAACTCCAGCGCCTCCACCTCCGCAACGGCAGCAGGTGTACCGACGACGTCTACCGCGCCCAGCCCAGTTGGAACGCGTACCGACGCCATCGTGTCCACCTCCGCACCGGCGACAAGTGCAGTAGCGACGTCCTCCGCGCCCGGCTCGCCCGAGACGCGCACCGACACGCGAGAGTCCGCCGCCGCACCGACGACAGGCGCAGCGGTGACGTCCTCCGCCCCCGGCTCGGCCGAGACGCGCACCGACACCCGAGAGTCCGCCTCCACAACGGCAACAGGTGTACCGACAACGTCCGCCGCCCAGGCCTCCACGGAGCTCGCCACACTCGGCTCAACCGAGTCCCGCGCCAACTCCAGCGAGTCCACCTCCACTCCGCCAGCAACCACGGCCGACCAAGCCCCCGTGTTTCCGGCCTTTCAAGCCGGTAACACGGGTCCCGCCGGCTCCGTCTCCCAATCACCAGGGGCCACCACACCCTCCCCTGCTCCCACGGAGCCGACTTCCACCACGGCCCCGCGCCCCATCACCGAGGCGCGCGCCGAGCCCACCGAGCCACCTGCCCTCCAGGACGCCGACACCGCGCGCAACCGCCGCCGTGCGCTCCTCGAAGTCCCTGTCTCCACGCCCTCCACCTCACCTTCCATTCCGGAGGTGGTGCTCGGCATCGACCTGGGCACCTCGCACGCACGCGTCGCCGTCTTCCACGAAGGCGTCGCTCGACTCGTTCCACTCCCGGGCACTGACGGCAACGAACTGCCAGCGCTCGTCGCGGTGGACGGCAACGACGAGCTGCTCGTCGGCCCCGCCGCCCAGGTCGAGGCCATGCGCGCCCCCCGCCGTGCCGCACACGGCCTCATGCGCCTGCTCGGCCTGCGCGCGCGCTCGCCCCGACTCCGCGCCCTGGCCC
>NZ_JABXEM010000418.1:0-6444 GCF_013372595.1 Myxococcus sp. AM011 | reverse complement strand
CCACCTGCCCTCGTGCATTGTCCCCCCAGCCCCACACCGTGCCATCGGCCTTCCTCACCAGGACTGTCTCGGGGCCCACGGACAGCTCCACCACGCCCGTCAGCCCCGGCACCCGCGCCGGAGCCAGGCGCGCCGTGAAGGTGCCATCCCCCAACTGGCCCTTCGCATTGCTTCCCCAGGCCCACACGGTGCCGTCCGACTTCAACGCCAGCGAATGACAGACACCCGCGCCCACCGCCACCACGTCCGTCAGCCCCAGCACCTGCTCCGGAACCCATACCAGCCGGCCCAACTCCTCGATGTCCTCACACGTGTCCTGCCGGCCCCAGACCCACACGGTGCCGTCCGCCTTCAACGCCAGCGAGTGCTCCACGCCCGCCGACAGCGCCACGACACCGTCCAGGCCCTGCGCTCGGACAGGCGCCGTCCGGGACAGGAACGGGGGGTTTCCATCCCCGAGCTGTCCCAGCTCATTGTCTCCCCACGCCCAGACCGAGCCATCCGTGCTCAATGCCAGGGAATGAAAGGCCCCCACCGCCACGGCCTTCGCGGTGAGCGCGCCCACCTTGACCGGCCGGTTCCGGGTGACGTTCGTCCCGTCTCCCAGCGCGCCCCAACTGTTCGAGCCCCAGCTCCACACCGAGCCGTTCTCCTTGAGCGCCACCGAGTGGAAGGTCCCCGCCGCCACGGTCGCCACCTGCGTCAGTGTGGAGACCTGGACGGGCTGCCAGCGCGCCACGGCCGTCCCGTCTCCGAGCTGCGACTGGTCGTTCGAGCCCCAGGCCCACGCCGTGCCATCCGACTTGATGGCCAGGGAATGATGTCCTCCGGCGGAGACCTCCGCCCGCTCCAACAACCCCCGCGTCAACATGGGCGAGAGCTTCATCAGATAGGACCCATCCCCGCACTGCCCCTCGGTGTTCGCGCCCCAGGTCCACACCTCACCGGTGCCACTCACCGCCACCGAGTGCTGCCCCCCTCCCGCCGAGACGCCCCTCATCTCCGTGAGGCCCGGCACCTGGAACGGCGACAGCCTTTGCGTCTGCGTCCCATCCCCCAACTGCGCTCGCACGTTGCTGCCCCAGGCCCACACCGTCCCGTTCGACTTCAGCGCCACCGAGTGCTGGCCTCCGCCCACCACCGCCGCCACGCCCGCCAGCCCTGGCACCTGCGTGGGAACGAGGCGGGTCGTCGTGGTGCCCAGGCCGAGCTGTCCCTCGTCGTTCTTCCCCCAGCTCCACACCGTCCCGTCTTCCTTCAACACCACCGAGTGGGAGCCTCCGCCCGACATCGCCGTCACGCCCGACATCCCCTCCAGCGCGCCGGGCAGGGAGCGGCCCGTGACGGTGCCCGTGCCAAGCTGGCCGTCCACGTTGCCGCCCCACGTCCACAGCCGCCCCATCGCCGTGAGCGCCAGCGAGTGCACGTTGCCCGCGGCAATCTCCTTCACGCCCGTCAGTCCCTGTACCTGCACGGGTGACAGTCGTCGCACCATCGTCCCATCGCCCAGCTGTCCCGCGGCGTTGAGCCCCCAGGCCCAGACAGTGCCGTCCGCCTTCAACACCATGGAGTGGGAGAACCCGGCCGCGATGGACACCACGTTCGCCAGCCCCGGCACCTGCACCGGCACCGAGCGCGACGTGGTGCTCCCGTCTCCGAGCTGGCCATTGGTATTGGAACCCCAGGCCCACACCGTCCCGTCCGACTTCAGCGCCAGCGAATGCATCTCTCCGGCGCCAATGGCGCTGACGCTGAACAGCCGCCACACCCGGGCGGGCATCGGATTCGCGACGGTGGACCCCGTGCCGAGCTGCCCGAAGGTATTGCCACCCCAGGACCACACCGTCCCGTCAGACTTCAACACCAGGGTGTGGTGACGGCCCGCCAGCACCGTGCCCTGCCGCGAGGCGCCCTCCGCGGCGCGCGTTGAACTCAACCCGGCCTGCTCGAAGTCGCCCGGCTCCGCGCACCCCGCCAGCCACACCACGCACAAAAGCCACGACAGCGGGATTCCAGACACACGTCTCGCGACACGGCCCATGGCACACCCCTTTTCAGACAGCCCGACGACGACGAGGACTTCCACTCACAACGCCGCGCTACCAGACCCTCACGGGTGACACCCGGACAGGAGACAGGCCCGTCCCGAGCTGCCCCGAGCTGCTGTCACCCCAGGACCACACACCCCTGTCTCCTCGAATCGCATGCACGTGCGCGGTGCCCGCGGTGACGGACAGCGCGGCGAGGCCGGGGACATTCACGGGCAACAGCCGCTGCGTGACGGTGCTCCCATCCCCCACCTGGCCCAGGTGATTGCGCCCCCAGGACCAGACCGAGCCTCCCACCAGCACCGCGACACTGTAGTTGGCGCCCGCCGCCAGGGACACCGCGCCCGCTTGGCGTCTTCACCTTCACGGGCCACTCGTTGCTGAACCCCGCCTGGCCCGTGCCCGCCTCTCCGTAGGTATTGGTGCCCCAGGACCAGAGCGTTCCATCCGTGCGCAGGGCCAGCGCATGCGTCTCCCCGGCGGCGATGCCGACGACCGAGTTCATCTCCTCCACGGAGTCGCCGTAGTTCCGAGGCGTGGAGTTTCCGGTCCCCAGCTGTCCTTGCGAGTTGTTGCCCCACGAGAACGCCATTCCGTAGACATCCAGGGCCAACGAGTAGTTGTTGCCCGCGGAGATGGAGGACGCCTCGGCCACCCCCAAGACCTGCACTGGCATGGTGCGCGTGACGGCGGTGCCATCCCCCAACTGCCCCGACGCATTCGAGCCCCAGGCCCACACCGTCCCATCCAGGCGCAGCGCCAGCGTGTGATTCCTCCCCGCGAGCACCGTGCCCTGTCGGGCGCCCCCTTCCGCCGCGCGCGACGACGCGAGCTGGGCCGCACTGTCACTCACAACGCGCTCGGTGCATCCCACCCGCAACGCCGCGCACAACAACCCGCACCACGCCATGAGGCCAGACACACTTCTCCCACCGCATTGCATGAGTCCCCCTGCTCCAGACAACGAGTCTTGCAATTCCTGTCACGAGCCCCGACTACCAGACCTGACTGGGCGTCAAGCGATGGGCGGAGTTTCCAATCCCAAGCTGACCGTGGAAGTTGTTGCCCCAGCCCACGACCTGCCCCGTGGACTTTACCGCCAGCGAATGAGCCGCTCCGACCGTCACGGACGCAGCGAGGGAGAGACCCTCGACGCGCACGGGCAGCGAGCGCGAAACCCGGGTTCCATCTCCCAGCTGACCGAAGACGTTCGAGCCCCAAGCCCACACGGTGCCTCCACGGGCCACCGCCAGGACATGGGACTCCGCCGCGGCGACACCCAACACCTGCGCCATCACGGGAACCAGCACGGGAGCGGGACGCCGTATCGTCGTTCCATCCCCCAACTGGCCGACATGGTTGTATCCCCAGGACCACACGGTGCCATCCCCCTTCACCGCCACCATGAAGGCATGTCCCACCGCGACCGAGACGACGCCGTTCAGGCCCGGCACGACTCCGGGCGTGGAGCGCCACAGCTGGCTGCCATCCCCCAATTGGCCCTGGGCATTGTTCCCCCAGGTCCACACCGTCCCATTCCACATCAGCGCCACGGAATTGCTGGAGCCCGCGAAGATGGACACCACCCCGGTGAGGCCCGGGACCTGCGCTGGAGCCATCACCGGGTCTCGCGTGCCATTGCCCAACTGTCCCGAGCCATTGTCTCCCCAGCTCCACACCGTCCCATCGGCGCTCAGGGCCAGGGTGTGGGCCTCCCCCACCGCGATGGCCGTCACATCCCACAGGCCCAGCGCCTGGACGGGCTCCTGCCAGGGCATGTTCGTCCCGTCACCCAGCTGCCCCATCGCGTTGGAGCCCCACGTCCACACCGTGCCGTACTTCGACAGCGCGGCGCCATGAGCGCGCGCGGCCGCGACACTCACCGCCCGCTCCACCGTCGGCACCTGGACCGGCGAGGCGCGTGAGTACGGGGTTCCGTCACCCAGTTGAAGGTCTCGGTTGATGCCCGAGGCCCACGCGGTGCCCCCCGCGCCGATTCCCAGGGAGAAGGACTCTCCGGCCGACACCCGCGACGGGCCCGTGAACAGGGAGACCACGGGCTTCACGAAGGACGTCGGAATCCCATCGCCGACCTGTCCGTCTTCATTGAGTCCCCAACCCCACAGCGCGCCCTCCTCGCTCGAGGCCACCGCGTGGTAGGTGCCTGCCGCGAGGGAGTGGATGCCCTGCAGCCCGGGGATTCTCACGGGAAGGCTCCTCGAGATGAACGTACCATCCCCGAGCTGGCCCTCCGCGTTGTACCCCCAGGACCACACCGTCCCATCTGGAAGCATCGCGAGGGAGCTGCTTGAGCCCGCATCCAGTCCCACGACGGCCGCGAGCCCTTGCACCCGCACGGGAGAGTCCCGGTCGACCGTCGTCCCGTCGCCGAGTCCCCCGGATGCATTGTAGCCCCAAGCCCACGCACTCCCATCCGCGCGCAAGGCCAGTCCATGAAAGCCTCCAGCGGAGAGCGCCACCACGTCCGTCAGGGACAGCACTTGAACTGGCGTTGAACGCCTCAACCGCGTGCCATCGCCAAGCTGGCCATAGCCGTTGTACCCCCAGGACCAAAGGGTGCCATCCGCCTTCAGGGCGAACGAGAAGCCCTGTCCCGTGGCAATCGACACCACGCCCGTCGGGAGGAGCGTCTGAACGGGGACGAGCCGTGAATTGAAGGTACCATCCCCGAGCTGGCCGTCCGCGTTGGCGCCCCAGGCCCACACCGTTCCGTCTGTCTTCAAGGCCAGCGAGTGCACGCCACCCCCCGCGGTGGCCACCACGCCCGTCAGTCCTGACACTTGCACTGGGAGCACCCGGTCCGTCGTCGCGCCATCCCCCAGGCGCCCGTCACGGCCACTCCCCCACGCCCACACCGTCCCGTCCGCCTTCAAGGCCAGCGAATGGGCGTTGCCCGCGGACACGGACACGACATCCGTGAGCGCCGTCACGGGAACTGGCGTCCAGCGGTCCTCCCGGGAGCCGTCGCCCACCTGCCCCGAATCATTGTTTCCCCAGGCCCACACCGTTCCGTCTGACTTCAACGCCAGGGAATGAGCAGTGCCCGACGCAAGCTCGCTTCGCTCCTGCATGGCCGAGCTCCGTGTGGCCGTGAACTTCATCAGGACGGTGCCGTCTCCCACCTGGCCGTCCGTGTTCGAGCCCCAGGCCCAGACCTCTCCCGTCCCCTTCATCGCCGCCGAGTGCTGTCCACTTCCCGCCGTCACCCCGCGCGCGTCCGCAAGCCCTGTCACCCGCACCGGCGACAACCGCTGCGCGAGCGTGCCGTCCCCGAGCTGGGCCCGCTGGTTGTTCCCCCATGCCCAGACGGTGCCATCCACCTTGAGCGCCACCGAGTGCTGGCCCCCGCCCACCACCGCCTCCACGCCCAGCAGGCCCGGGATGAGAGCGGGCACGAGGCTCGGCGTCGTCGTCCCCAACCCGAGCTGGCCGAAGGTGTTCTGCCCCCACGTCCACACCGTCCCGTCATTCTTCAGCACCAGCGAGTGAGAGCCGCCTCCCGACAGGGCCAGCGCTCCGGTCAGCCCCATCACGACGCCAGGCACGGTGCGTCCCGCCGTGTCACCCGTGCCGAGTTGTCCGTCGAGATTGCCGCCCCACGTCCAGGCCGTCCCGTCCGCCCTGAGCGCCAGCGAGTGCACGTTGCCCGCGGCAATCGACACCACCTTGTCGAGCCCGAGGACCTGCACGGGCACCGTGCTCCGCGTCGTCGTCCCATCGCCCAACTGTCCCGCGCCGTTGTTGCCCCAGGCCCACACCGTGCCGTCCGACTTCAGCGCCAGCGAGTGGGAGAAACCCGCGGCGACCTTCACCACCTGGGTCAGCCCTGGGATTTGTGTGGGCACCGAGCGATGGACGAGCGTGCCGTCCCCAAGCTGGCCGCTGGTATTCGCGCCCCAGGCCCACACCGTGCCGTTCGCCTTCAGCGCCAGCGAATGCAAATCACCGGCGCCAATGGCGCTGATGTTGAACAAACCCCACGCCCTCACCGGCCGCGTGCGAGAGCGCTGGGTGCCATTGCCAAGCTGGCCCATGTTGTTGCTTCCCCACGCCCACACCGTCCCGTCCGAGCGCAAGGCCAACGTGTGATTGCGCCCCGCCATCAACAGCCCCTGACGGGAGAGCCCCTCCGCCGCGCGAGTGGAGGCCAGCGCCTCCTGGGACGACACGGCTCCTGGCTCGGCGCAGCCCGACAGCCACAGTGCTCCCAGCAGACAACCCCAGACAGCCACGGCGGCCCTACTGCTCACACGGTTCATGTCTTCCCCCCTCGGTGCGCCTCGAATGACCAGAGAATCACCAGACATGCATGCGAGACAAGCCTTTGCCCAGGACACCCTCGTCTCGTCCGCCCTCTCAGGTTGTGACTCCGAGC
>NZ_JABXEM010000417.1:0-6470 GCF_013372595.1 Myxococcus sp. AM011 | reverse complement strand
CTCCCACCCGCTGAAGTGACGACCCGGAAGCACTTCTCCTGTCTCGACAAGCTGGGCCTCGCCATCCTCGCGGTGACATGGGTCCTGGCGGAGGTGTGTCCAAGCCCCGCGCTCGCGAGCGAGGCCGCCCGTCCCCAGGCCCCCACGCTCGTGGAGTGCCGGGAGCGCTTCCTGGCGCATCCCGAGGCCCGGGAGAGCGCGATGTGTTTCTACCAGTGCGCGCAGGCGCCCCCCGCGCGCGACACCGTCCAGCGTGAGCTGACGGCCCTGGTGGAGCGACATCCGGACCATGGCTGGCTGGCCCTGGTGCTCGGACACGTGGAGCACCTGACGGACCGGAAGGCCGCGGAGGCGCCGTACCAGCGCGCCGCGATGACGTTCCGTCGGCTCCAGGACGCGGAGGGCGAGGTGCTGGCGGGAATGAATCTGCGCGTCATCCTCCTGGCACAAGGGCGCACCCAGGAGGCCGCGGAGTGGACACGCCGCGTGGTGGAAGTGGCCAGCGCCTCCGGCCGGCCGGAGCTGCATGCGCGCGCGCTCATCGTCGAGGCCAGCCAGCTCTACGAGGTGGAGCAGGACCTGGGCCGGGCCTTCCGAGTGCTCAAGCGCGCCGAGGCACTCGTCTTCCCGGACGGTGGCGAAGGGCTGAAGAAGCAGTACCTGGGCGTCATGAGCACGGTGAGCGAGAGGCTCGGCCGGTTGGAGGAGGCCGCGGACGTCAACCTCCGCCTGGCGGAGCTGGCACGAAGCACTCGCGACCTCTTCCTGGAGGGACATGCGCGCTACATGCTCGCGAGCCTCGCGACGCGGCGGCTCGAGCGAGACCCCACGCCGGGAGGACGGGAGCATGCGCTGGCCCTCGCCCGGCAGGCGCTGGCCGCCGCGGAGAACACGGGGAACCAGACGCAGGTGACGCGCGCGCTGCGCATCACCGTGGCGATGCTGGGGAACACTCCCGAGGAGCGGCGCGAGGCCGACGAGCTGCTCAAGCGCTGCATGTCCCTCGCGGAGCTGCTGGATTCGAACGAGCGGCGACTCGCATGCCTCTCGACACGGGCCGTGCGGCGCGTGGACGTGGACCCGGCCGGAGCCATCCAGGACGCGGACGCGGCGCTCCGCCTGGCCGTCGAGGGAAAGGACCCGCTGTATCTCGCCTGGGCCCTGCG
Organism: Myxococcus sp. AM011; assembly: GCF_013372595.1. Taxonomy (NCBI): domain Bacteria; kingdom Pseudomonadati; phylum Myxococcota; class Myxococcia; order Myxococcales; family Myxococcaceae; genus Myxococcus; species Myxococcus sp. AM011. Next base: position 5,304 of record NZ_JABXEM010000417.1, on the reverse strand, counting down.
CGGACGCGGCACGGTGGCGTACCGGACGCAGCCCCTCCCCGAGGCCCTGCGCCATGCCGAGCGCGCCCTGGACGCGGCGGAGGCCTTGCGCGAAACCCAGAGCGACGCCTCCAGTCAGGCGGAGCTGCTCGCGACCTGGGTCGGCGACTATCACCGCCTCGCCGGTTGGACGTTGGAAGCCGGCGGTGCGACGGGCCAGGGCGCCACGCTTCCCACGCGGGAGACGCTGACCCGGGCCTTCGCGGTGAGTGAGCGGCTGAGAGCGCGGACGCTGCTCGACGCCCTGGTCGCCTCGCGAGCACTGGCGTCCTCCGAGGACACTCCCGAGCGTCGCGCGGAGCGTGGCGAGGTGCAGCGGCGGTTGGTGGCGGTGCAGCGGCGGCTGCTCGACGCAGCACTCGCGGAAGGCGGACGCGAGACGGCCTTGAAGGAACTCCAGGAGCTGGAGCGGCACGAGCGGGACTTGCGACCCGCGCCCCGCCACGGGGCACCGGACTTCGCCTCGCTGGAGGCCGTGGAGCAGGGGCTGGGCGAGGACGAGGCGCTGCTGGCCTTTCTGGTCGGCGACGACGGGGACGTCTCCGGCACGTCGGCGGGAGGCGCGTGGGTGCTCGCGGTGACGCGAAGTGGGACGCAGGTCCATCGCCTCCCCGAGCGCACGCGGCTGGTGGCGGCGGCCACGCTGTTCTCCGGGCTCGTCGAGCGCCGCGACGACTCCGAGCTCGGCGCGGCGGCGGCCCTCCATGCGCAGTTGCTGGGCCCGGCCCTGGCGGGGCTGCCTCCGACGGTTCGCCGCTTGTTGCTGGTGCCAGATGGACCGCTCCATGACCTGCCCTTCGCCGCGCTGCGCGAGCGACCAGACGGTCCGCCATTGGTGGCTCGCTACGAGCTGGCGCTGGTGCCTTCCGCCAGCCTGTGGCGCCATTGGAGACAGGCCCCCGCGCGTGCACCGGGAGGCGAGGCCCTGGTGCTGGCGGACCCCGACCGCGCCCTCCGCCAGCCCCTGGCCCGAGCGGCGGCGAGAGAGCGGACCGGCGTCTTCACCGAGGCCGCGCGACTCGGAGCGCTTCCCGAGGCACGGCGCGAGGGACACGAGGTGGAGGACGTGCTGCGTGGCACCCACACTCCGGCGCGGCTGCACGTGGGCACCGACGCCTCCGAGCACGCGCTCAAGAGCACGGACCTGTCGAGCGTGAGGGTGCTCCACCTGGCGGCCCACGCCGTCGTCGATGCCGAGGCCCCCGAGCGCTCGGCGCTCGTACTCGCCCCGGGTTCCGAAGAAGAGGACGGCATCCTCCAGCCGAGGGAAATCGCGGAGCTTCACCTGAAGGGCGCGCTGGTGGTGCTCTCCGCCTGTCGGAGCGCGTCCGGGACCGTGCTGCCAGGAGAGGGCGTCCTGAGCCTCGCACGGGCCTTCTTCGAGGCCGGCGCCCACGCGGTGGTGGCCAGCCTGTGGCCGCTGCGCGACGACGAAGCAGCGGCGCTGGTGGAGCGGTTCTATCGGCATCTGGCCACGGGGGCGGGCACGTCGGCGGCGCTGCGCGCGGCTCAGCTCGAGGCCATGGAGGACGGCCTGCCTCCAGCGGCCTGGGCGGGACTGGTGGTGCTGGGGGATGCCTCGCTCGTGGCCACCACGCCCCTGGAGCGCGGTGGAGTGACGACGGGAGCGCTCGCCCTGACGACGACGGCGTTCCTCGTCCTCATCGGCCTCGTGCTCGGGGCCCGCCGTCGGGTTCGCGGCAAGCCCCCCTCCTGACGGGCTCAGCAGTCGAACGGCGTCCCGTTGCCGCCCGCGTCGAAGGACGTCCAGATGTACGAAGGGTCGAGTCCCTCGTACGTCTGGTCATTGCAATACAGGTTCTTCGACTGGAAGTTGATGAAGCAGCCTCCCGCCACGGAGGAGAGCCAGTTGGTGCGCGTCTTCCAGTCGCTGCACGTGGACACGTAGTGCTGGTGGACACCGTTGTTGTTGAGCGTGGTGGCGCGGCTGTGGGCCTTGAAGTCGTTGTTCACATTCACATAGGGGAAATACCAGACGTGTCCCTGGGGAATGGTCTTCTTGAAGAGGATGCCCCAGTCGCAATAGCTCTTCAGGCAGTTGCGCTTCTGGATGTCCCAGAAGATGCCGCCGGTGATGGCGCGCACGTAGGCGCCATACCCAATCATGTCCGTCGAAATCCACTCGGTGACCTCGTCGATGTCCCGGTGCCAGTCCTCGCAGCGTCCGTGGTTGTCGTGCATGTTGCCCTGGCCATTGGCCTTCAATCCGCCGCACGTGCCCAGGGAGCGAGGCGCACCCGCGCCGATGGCCGGCTCGGAGACGGACGGCGAGGTGCTGCCCTGCTTCCAGTTGCCAGCGACGACGACCGCGTCGCTGTGGGCCTGGAGCGTGCGCGGCACCACCGTGCCCGTGGGAGACAGCGCGAGGTAGAGCGCGGCGGGGCTCGCGGCGGCGGACATCTGCGTCATCACCCGGTCGATGGACGTGGTCGACGTCTCGGGACCACCCACGGCGACGGCGATGGACTCGTCGTCCACCCTGATGAACTCGACGGTGACGTCATCGGGAGCCCGGAGCGTGGTCAGCACCGGCGCGGTGACGGAATCCCCCGCGGGGCTCTGCACGACACTGAGCGCCAGCGGCGCCAGCCCATCATCCGGATACTGCGGCTCGGGGTCCGTGGTGACTGACGCCGCGCTGGCGGTGTCCAGCACGGGCGGTGCCACCTCGACGCGCGCGGTGGAGGCATCACAGCCGACGGACAGCGACCACAGCAGGCACAAGGGAGACAGACGCGCGCCCCAGGACACGGGACGACGCGACACGAAGTGAGGAGACATCGAGGCTCCACCACGGGCGCCTGGTCGCCGTCATGGCGGGCCAGTCAATCGCGCCGATGTCCCCACCCAACGTCCCCCGCACGGAAATCCCCTCACCGCTGGAGCAAACGCGCGAGGAACTCGCGGGTGCGCGGATGCTGGGGCTCGCGAAGTACCTGCTGCGGCGTGCCCTCCTCGACCACCTTCCCCGCGTCCATGAACACCACGCGGTGCGCCACGTCCGCCGCGAAGCCCATCTCGTGTGTCACCACGCACATCGTCATGCCCTCACGCGCCAGCTCACGCATGACCTCCAGCACCTCGCCCACCAGCTCCGGGTCCAACGCGCTGGTCGGCTCGTCGAAGAGCATCAACTCCGGCTTCATCGCCAGGGCCCGCGCAATCGCCACCCGCTGCTGCTGCCCCCCGGAGAGCTGGCTGGGGTACGCGTCCGCGCGCGTCTCCAGATGCACCATGGTCAACATGCGCCGCCCCAGGGCCTCCGCCTCCGCTTCCGACAGCCCCAGCACCTTGCGCGGCGCCAGCGTCACGTTGGCCAGCGCGCTCAGGTGGGGGAACAGGTGGAAGCGCTGGAACACCATGCCCACACGGCGGTGCAGCGCCTGAAGCGCCTTGGGCTCCGCGCTCACGGGAATGCCCCCGACGACGACTTCACCCTCGGACGGCACCTCCAGGCCACACAGGCACCGCAGGAGCGTGGACTTGCCACAGCCGGACGGGCCCACGAAGACCACCACTTCTCCAGGCTGCACCGAGAGGTCCACCCCCTTGAGGACCTCCAGTGCACCGAAGCGCTTGTGCAGATTGCGAACCTCGACGAGCGCCATGGCGTTCCTCACCCCTGACGGTGGAGGCGCTTCTCCAGCGCCGAGGCCAGCCGCGTCAGCGGCAGCGTGGCCAACAAGTAGAACAACGCGACGAGCGGCCACACGGCCAGCGGCGCGGCGAGCTGGCTCGCCAGCTCCTGTCCCGCCCGCGTCAGCTCCGCCATGCCGATGATGGACACCAGCGAGGAGTCCTTCAGCAGGGCGATTCCCTCGTTCGTCAGCGGCGGCAGCACGTTGCGCACCGCCTGCGGGAGGATGACGTAGCGCATGACCTGCGCGCGCCCCATCCCCAGCGCCCGCGCGGCCTCCTCCTGCCCCGCGTCCACGGAGGCGATGCCCGCCCGGAAGATTTCCGCCACGTACGCCGCGCTGTTGAGCGTCAGCGCCAGCACCGCCGCCAGCATCGGCGCCAGGTCCACGCCCAGAAGCTGCGGCAGCGCGTAATAGATGAAGATGATTTGCACCAGCAATGGCGTTCCACGAAGCCCCTCGACGTACGCGGCGCACAGCCACGAAAGCGGCCGGAAGCGAACGCGCCGCCCCAGGGCCACGGCCAGCCCCAGCGGCATCCCGGAGAGCAGCGCCAGCACGGTGAGCCCCAGCGTCAGCCCCAGTCCCCGGGCCAGCCGCCAGGTCACCTTGCCCCAGGGCACGGCCGGCGGGGTCGCCTGGGCCTTCTGGGCCGCCTCGCCAAAGTAGCGCTCCTCCAGCGCGGCGAACCTCCCGCTGTCGCGCAGGCGCTGGAGCGCGGCGTTGACGGCCTCGCGCAGCGCGGGGTCATCCGGGCGCATCGCGATGCCGTAGTGCTCCTCCGTCAGCAACCCGCCCGCGGCGCGCAGCCCCTGGAAGCCATGGGTCAGGAAGTAACGCAGCGTCGGCCCGTCGCCCACCACGCCCGCCAGGTTGCCGTTGCGCAAATCCTGGAGCGCCAGGTCGATGCTCGGGTACTGCCGCACCTCGATGTCCGGGAACTTCTCCAGCACCAGCGACGCGCTGGTGTTGAGTTGAATGCCCGCCGTCTTCCCGCGCAGGCTCTCGAGGCCCGTGACCGCGGTGTCCGCCTCCCGCGCCACCACGAGCTGTCCCGCCGTGTAGTACGGCGTGGAGAAGCCCAGGCGCTGCTGTCGCTCGGGAGTCAGCGTCACGGCCGAAATCACCAGGTCGAACTTCCCCGCCATCAACGCGGGGAACACCCCGTCGAAGGACGTGTTCGTCCATGAGACTTTCGCGCCCAGCTCTTCGGCGACGAGCGCCCCCAGCTCGATGTCGAAGCCGACCAGCTCGCCGTCCTTCACCGACTCGAACGGCGGGTAGGTGGCATCCGTCCCGATGCGCAGAGTCCGGCCCTTCCAGTCCCCTCCAGAGCCCGGCGCATCACCCCTGCCACAGCCGAGCAGTACCGCCAACCCCCACGCGAGGCACAGCAAGGCGAGCCCGGGAGTGTGGGGCTGGCGACACGAAAGGCGGCGGCGCGGCATGGAACGAACACCCCCCATGCCCAACTATCCTTGAGGCATCAAGGGTTTCCACCGGGAGCGGACAACCCATGACAGCCACGCAACTTCCGCCCTCCCTGGGCCGATAAACTTCCACACCATGAAGACCCCGATCTCCGGCCCCCGCGTCCAGCCCCGTC
>NZ_JABXEM010000416.1:0-6580 GCF_013372595.1 Myxococcus sp. AM011 | reverse complement strand
CCCCCAGCCTCACCGAAGGACACCCCCACCGTGGCCAACCTGCACCAGCTCCTCAAGGCGATGGTCGAGAAGGGCGCTTCCGACCTCCACATCACCACCGGTTCGCCACCGCAATTGCGCGTGGACGGTGAGCTCGTTCCCTTGAAGACGGCGCCGCTGACGCCCGTGGAGACCAAGCAGCTCTGCTACTCCATCCTCACGGACGCCCAGAAGCACAAGTTCGAGGAGGACAACGAGCTGGACCTGTCCTTCGGTGTGAAGGGCCTGTCGCGCTTTCGCGCCAACATCTTCATGCAGCGTGGCGCGGTGGCCGGAGCCTTCCGCACCATTCCCTTCAAGATTCTGACCTTCCAGGAGCTGGGCCTGCCGAACGTCGTGGCGGAGCTGGTGAAGAAGCCGCGCGGCCTCATCCTGGTGACGGGACCCACGGGCTCGGGCAAGTCCACCACGCTGGCCTCGATGATCGACAAGATCAACACCGAGCGTCATGAGCACATCATGACCATCGAGGACCCCATCGAGTACCTGCACCCACACAAGAACTGCCTCGTGAATCAGCGCGAGGTGGGTGCGGACACGCGAAACTTCAAGACGGCCCTCAAGTACATCCTGCGTCAGGATCCGGACATCGTGCTGGTGGGCGAGTTGCGCGACCTGGAGACGATTGAAGCCGCGCTCACCATCGCCGAGACGGGCCATATCTGCTACGCGACGCTGCACACCAACAGCGCCGTGCAGACCATCAACCGCGTCCTGGACGTGTTCCCGCCGTACCAGCAGCCGCAGGTGCGCGCCCAGCTCTCCTTCGTGCTGGAGGGCGTGATGAGCCAGGCGCTGGTGGCCAAGGCGGGCGGTCCGGGCCGCATCCTCGCCCTGGAGGTCATGATTCCCAACCCCGCCATCCGGAACCTCATCCGCGAGGACAAGGTCCACCAGATCTACTCGTCCATGCAGGTGGGTCAGGCCAAGTACGGCATGCAGACCTTCAACCAGGCCCTGGCGGCGCTGCTCCTGCGCCGGCTCATCTCCCAGGACGAGGCCTTCGGTCGCTCCAGCGACCCGGAAGAGCTGCGCAACATCCTCGCCACGGGTGGAGGTGGGATACCGGGTGCCCAGCGGCCAGCCGGAGGAGCGGCGGGTCGTTAGTTCCTGGTTTTGAGATTCAGCGGTTAGACTCGCGCGGCGTTCGCGGAGGCCAAGCTCATGGCGGCAACTGCAGTCCAGAAGTCATCACCTTCCAAGAAGAACACCGCCCAGTTCCTCTGGGAGGCGAAGACCAAGAGCGGGGAGACGAAGAAGGGCGAGATGGAGGCCATGGACAGCGAGGCCGTCAACGCTCGTCTGAAGTCCCTGGGCCTCAATCCCGTCAAGGTGCGCAAGAAGAGCGCCTTCGACGGCGAAATCTCCATCCCGGGCATGGGTGGTGTCACCGGCAAGGACATCCTCGTCTTCACTCGCCAGTTCGCGACGATGATCGACGCAGGCCTCCCCCTGGTGCAGTGCTTGGACATCCTCGCCAACCAGATGGACAACCCCGCCTTCAAGAAGGTGGTGCTGGCCATCAAGGGCAAGGTGGAGCAGGGCAGCACCTTCGCGGATGCGCTCAAGGAGCACCCCAAGGTCTTCGACGAGCTCTACATCCAGCTCTGCGCGGCCGGTGAGGTCGGCGGTATCCTCGACACCATCCTCAACCGTCTGGCGGCCTACCGCGAGAAGGCGGAGAAGCTCAAGCGCAAGGTCAAGGGCGCGATGACCTACCCGGCCATCGTCATCCTCGTCGCCATCGGCGTGACGGCGCTCCTGCTCCTCAAGGTGACGCCCGTCTTCGCGGCGATGTTCGCGGACTTCGGCTCGGCGCTGCCGGCGCCCACCCAGTTCGTCGTGGACCTGTCCGCCTGGGCGGAGGCGTACTGGCTGCACGTCATCAGCATCATCGCCGCGGTCGTCTTTTCCTTCACCTGGAGCTACCGGCAGCCCCGGGGCCGCAAGTTCTGGGACAAGGTCTTCCTGAAGATGCCGCTGTTCGGCCCGGTGCTCCGCAAGGTGGCCGTGGCGCGCTTCACGCGCACGCTGGGCACGATGATCTCCTCGGGTGTGCCCATCCTCGACGCGCTCGACGTGACGGCGAAGACGGCGGGTAACCGCACGGTGGAAGAGGCCATCTACTACGTGCGCGGGAAGATCTCCGAGGGCAAGAACATCGCGGGTCCCCTGCTCGAGACGAAGGTGTTCCCCTCCATGGTGGTGCAGATGATTGGCGTCGGTGAAGCGACGGGCGCCATGGACACCATGCTCAACAAGATCGCCGACTTCTACGATGACGAAGTGGACACGGCCGTCAGCTCGCTGACGGCGATGATTGAGCCGCTGTTGATGGTGTTCCTCGGCGGCGTGGTCGGTGGCTTCCTCATCGCCATGTACCTGCCCATCTTCTCCATTGCCGGTGCCATCAAGTAGCTCCGCGGTCGCCAGGGCGCGCGCGGACGAAGCCGAGAGGCTTCGCGCGCGCCTGGTCTGGCTGGTGTTGTTCCGGACGGTGGCGGCGAGCCTGTCGCTCGTCATCACCGTGGGTCGCCTGCTGCTCCAGCCCCTGGAGGAGCCGAGCCGGGCGGACACCCTCTCCCTCTCCGTCATCGTCGCCGCGTACATCTCCACGGTGGTGGTGGGCATCCGGCTGCGACGGGAGAAGGCCGGGCGGCTGGACGCGTGGGTGCAGGTGCTGGGCGACGTCGCCATCGCCACGGGCCTGGTGTACCTGAGCGGTGGTTCCGACTCGCCGCTGACGTTCCTCTACAGCCTGGCCGTCATCGGCGCCGCGGTGGTGCTGGACTGGCGGGGCTCGCTCTGGGTGGCGGCGGCGGCGGCGGTGTGCTTCGCCGGGCTGGTGGTGATGCAGCGGCTGTCGGACGTGGCGCCCCTGGGGCCGCTTCTGCCCAGCCGGGGCTTCTTCGTGCTGGGCAGCAACCTGCTGGCGCTGGCGCTCATCGCCGTGCTGGCGGGCTACCTGTCCCGGCAGCTCTCCGCCACGGGTGGCGCGCTGTCCGCGCGCGAGGCGGACCTGCGCAGGCTGGGCGGGCTGCAGCAGCAGATTCTCTCCTCGATGCCGTCGGGCCTCATCACCTGTGACAGCCAGAAGCGCGTCACGTACGTCAACGCCGCCGCGCGCGGCATCCTCCAGTTGGAGGACGAGGCCGGCGCGGGGCAGCCGCTGGAGTCGCTGCTCCCCGGAGTGTCGGGGCTGGCGCCGCGGCTGTCGCGAGGCGAGCTGGTGGTGGGCACGGATGGGGGCCGCCGGCGCATCATCCTCGGGATGTCGGTGACGCCGCTGGAGGGCGAGCAGGGCGCGCTGCTCATCGTCTTCCAGGATTTGACCGAGCTGCGGCGGATGGAGGAGGACCTGGAGCGCTCGGACCGGCTGGCGAGCCTGGGGGCCCTCTCCGCGCAACTGGCGCACGAGCTGCGCAACCCGCTGGCGGCGATGCGGGGCTCCGCGCAGTTGCTGGCGCAGGAGTGCTCGCGGGACGTGGTGGTGGTGAAGCTCACCAACATCCTGGTGCGTGAGTCGGACCGGCTGGGGCGGCTGGTGGAGGACTTCCTGCGCTTCGCGAGGCCGCCGGAGCCGGTGCGCCGCGAGGTGCCGCTGGACGCGCTCCTGGCGGAGACGGTGGACATGTTGAGGGCGGACCCCCTGGCGCGGGACGTACGGGTGGAGGTGTCCGCGCACGAGCGTCTGATGGCCGCGGTGGACCCGGACCAGCTGAGGCAGGTGCTCATCAACCTGGTGCGCAACGGCTTCCAGGCGGCGGGACCCAAGGGGGAGGTGAAGGTGGGGCTGGCGAGGAGCGAGAAGGAGGCGCAGATTCGCGTGTGGGACTCGGCGGGAAGCATCACCGAGGAGATGATGGGCCACCTGTTCGAGCCTTTCTTCACCACGCGGGACGGAGGCACGGGCCTGGGCTTGTCGACCGCGCATTCCATCGTCAGGGCGCATGGCGGGTCCATCCGCGTGCGCTCGGACCCGGCCGAGGGAACGGAGTTCGTCGTGGGGTTGCCACTGTGACGACCGCGCATGCGGCAGAGAGCGGAGTGAGGGGCCACGTCCTCGTCGTGGACGACGAGCTGTCCATGCGGGAGTACCTGGAGCTGCTCTTGCACCGCGAGGGTTACGCGGTGACGAGCGTGCCCGGGGTGAAGCCCGCGTGCGAGGTGCTCGCGCGCGACGGGGTGGACCTGGTCATCTCCGACATGAAGCTGGGGACGGGCAGCGGCCTGGACGTGCTGCGCACGGCGCGGGCGCGCAAGGAGCCTCCGGAAGTCGTGCTGATTACGGCCTACGGGACGCCGTCCGCCGCCGTGGAGGCGATGCGCGAGGGGGCGTACGACTACATCTGCAAGCCCTTCGACAACGAGGAGCTGCGGCTGCTGGTGCAGAAGGCGCTGGAGAAGCGCACGCTTCGGCAGGAGAACTCCACGCTGCGCGCGCGGCTGTTGCCCGGCCTGGGCATGGCGGTGGGGCACAGCGCGAGGATGCAGGCGGTGTGGGCCCTGGTGGAGAAGGTGGCGCCGGGGCGCAGCACGGTGCTGGTGACGGGGGAGAGTGGCACGGGCAAGGAGCTGGTGGCGCGGGGCATCCACATGCGTGGCAGCCGGGCGGCGCAGCCCTTCCTGCCCTTCAACTGCGCGGCGCTGAACGAGGGCACGCTGGAGAGCGAGCTGTTCGGCCACGTGAAGGGGGCCTTCACCGGGGCGGTGCACGAGCGCGCGGGGTTGCTGGTGTCCGCGGGCGAGGGCACGGTGATGTTGGACGAGGTGGGGGAGATGCCGCTGGCCACGCAGGTGAAGCTCTTGCGTGTGCTCCAGGAGCGCAAGGTGAAGCCGGTGGGCAGCGCGGCGGAGGTGCCCTTCCAGGCGCGAGTCATCGCGGCGACGAACCGGAGGTTGGAGACGGAGGTGAAGGCGGGGCGCTTTCGCGAGGACCTCTTCTACCGGCTCAACGTGATTACGCTGGAGCTGCCGCCGTTGCGGGAGCGCGCGGGGGACATCTCGCTGCTGGCGGGACACTTCCTGTCGAGGATGGCGGAGGAGCTGGGGCGGCCGGGCCTGCGCTTCGCGCCGGAGACGCTGGCGTTGCTGGAGCGCTATGCGTTTCCGGGCAATGTGCGGCAGTTGCAGAACATGGTCGAGCGCGCGGCCACGCTGTCGGACTCGGACCTGCTGGGGCCGTCCACGCTGCCGCCTGCGGTGCGCGGCGAGTCGGAGCCGGTGGCGCGTCCAGGGGATGGCGGCGAGCCCCAGTTGGGTGGCGGATTCAATCTGGAGCGCCACCTGGATGACAGCGAGCGGCGCTACCTGCTGGCGGCGCTGAAGCAGGCGGGTGGGGTGAAGACGCGCGCGGCGGACCTGCTCGGTCTGTCCTTCCGCTCGTTCCGCTACCGGCTGGCGAAGCACGGCCTCACGGATGAACTGGACGAGCCCTCCGGTTCGCCGTCAGCGCGCGAGGCGAAGTAGGGCGCGACGGATTCATCGGTTGCTCATCGTCTGAGGAGCTTGTTCGCCTCGCCGCTACGGGTTCCTACTCATAGGCCATGGCCGCATGGCGCCGAAGTCGGCTTCCATTTGCGCGTTCGGCGACTGGTGCGAGAACACCGGCTGCCTTGCGCCGCGCCGTGTGTCTCACTGAGCGCTTCCCGACTCGGCACTGCGCCTCCGGCTTCTGCGCCAACCACTCTCGGGCGCATGTTGAGCTTGCCCCGGTTCCGTGGCTCTCCCGCACTTCGTGTGGTCCCCCTCTGGGGAGTAGGCAGGCGCGGCAAGCTGCCAGCGGGGCGAATACACCCTGGGAATGGAAACGCTGTACCCACTTCCTGGGTGTCGGGTGGACCGGGTGGCCCACGGTAGCCCGGCGGGTGTCGTCCTCGATGTGCGCATGGATGGCACGGGAGCACGATGTCCCTCCTGCCAGACGCCCAGTACCGCAGTGCATGGTAGTTACGTCCGACGCCCGGCGGACCTGCCCGCCGCAGGGCGCGTCGTGCAACTCGAGCTGCGTGTGCGGCGCTTCTGCTGCCGAAACCCGGAATGCTCCCGCCGCACCTTCGCGGAGCGGCCGGTGCGCCTCTTGGCCACTCAGGCTCGGCGGACACGGCGACTGGCCACCGCGCAGTGCGCTGTTGCAATCACAGCCGGAGCAGAGGCTGGGGCCAGGCTGCTCAATCCCCTGGCCATGCCCACCAGTCCCGATACCCTCCTGCGGCTGATTCGCCGCGCTCCGCTGCCTCCTCCCAGCCCTTCTCGCGTCCTGGGCCTCGACGACTGGGCGCTGCGCAAGGGGCGCACCTACGGCTCCATCCTTGTCGACCTGGAAGCGCACTGCGTGCGGGACGTATTGCCAGACCGCTCGACTCCCACGGTGAGCGCCTGGCTGAGCCAGCACCCCGGCGTGGAAGTCATCGCCAGTGTTGCTGAGCGAAGTGGTTGATGGAGAGCGCGGTCGCGACGAGCGCGCTGGTTGCCGGGAAGGAATGTTGCAGGCCGCGCGGAGTCCAGCAGCGAGCCGGATGCTGGCACGCCACGCTGGGTG
>NZ_JABXEM010000415.1:0-6590 GCF_013372595.1 Myxococcus sp. AM011 | reverse complement strand
CTCACCCAGCGTGGCGTGCCAGCATCCGGCTCGCTGCTGGACTCCGCGCGGCCTGCAACATTCCTTCCCGGCAACCAGCGCGCTCGTCGCGACCGCGCTCTCCATCAACCACTTCGCTCAGCAACACAACGGGCGCCAGCGACGACTCGGTGGTTCCCATGGACTCCGGGGTGGAGGGTTCATCTCCGCCAGCACCGCAGGCGCCTCCCAACGCGGCGGCAAGAACCCATCCCAGCAGAGCAGTGCGATTCCTCATGTCGAGACTCCTTCAAGTACTGGATGCGAGTGACCGCCAACCATGGCAGCGACATGATTTCTATGACATTCTTGGATAGCCATCAATTCAGGTTGATGTGAAGATTGTCCGGTGGACAGCGGGATGAGGTTCTCGAGTCCGTCTGCTTGCCAGGTCTTGGCTGGCTGTGGCGGCTTGATCTGAGGATGCCCCTTGCTAACGGCCAGACCAGCCCTGACTTGCGTCAGGTGCTGTCATGCCTGCGAAGTGGGTGGTGTCAGGGACAGCACCACCCACTTCGCCCATGTCCAAAGAGCGCGCCAGTCAGCGCCGCAGGCGGCCTTCTCCGCGTGCTGACCTCTCACCTATCAGGCCACGAGCGCGAGCGCGGCGGCCTCGCTACCAGTCGTCGGCGCTGGCTCGCAGTGCTCGGCCGCTTTCCAGGACGGAAGAGGCGATTGGCTCAATGGCGCGAGGACCTATCAGCTTCATGTGCCGCCGAACGTCCCGGCGGAGGACTCTCCCTGTGTCAGGGAGTGACGACGCGACGGAAGAAGTGGAGCCGCGCGAAGAAGCGTTCCACCTTCCAGCGTCGCGTGTAGCGCCGCAGCTTGCACCCATCCTGCGTGGCCTTGCGCTTGCGGCCCCGGCGGTGTGGAGTAATCAGCTTCACGCCGCGCTTCCACCCCGACGTGGCGCCGTTCCTCTCGCGACTGCTCGACGAGTTCGCCATCAGCGAGCGACAATGGAAGCTTGCCGAGCTCAACGCCTTCCGGCCTCCTGTGCCGGAAGAGTGGCTCCCTGTCGCCCATCTCTCGGACGTGTCGAATCCGGAGCGCGTCCTCGAATCCGACGGAGACTTGTCCGAAGGTCTTGTGGCTGTGCTTCAGATGGATGTGCCCTCCATCATGAAGGAGACGCCTGAGTTCCTGACGGACCTCGACTGCCACTTCTGGAAGACCCACTTTCCCGAGCGCTACACGCGCGACGTCCTCGACGGACACACGATACCGGCGTCAGGCGCCTACCAAGGGGACATGCTGGTTCGGCGGTTGGGAGGGACGTGGGCGCTGAGGCAGAAGATGGAAGCGTCCCAGGTGCGAGTGGGCAAGCGAATCTGGCTGCCCTTCCTCCGTGCTCGCCGGTACCTGCCGTCCCGCCAGTCGCTGCTGGACTATTCGCTCACGCAGTTCTTCCATGAAGCGGAGCGGTACCGGACCTGACTGGGCGTATTCGAGCCTGACGGCAGCATCCGGGCGAGGAATGGGCGAGGCAGAAGCTGGCGGAGCCAGGAAGCGTCGGCAAGCGCGCGGACAACCGCCAGTGGGAGCTGGCAGCGCTTGCTCGCGCGGGCTTCTCCCTCACCATCGCGAAGCGCGTCATCGGCGGAACGGCTGAAGAGGTGCCGCTCCGCCTCTGACGCGGTAGCGAAGGCGGGGCGGTCAGTACATTCGCAGGTCGTACCGCGGCTCGTTTCCCGGGGTGAGGGTATCGTAGTCCCCCTGCGGTAAGGTGCGCAGGTCGGTCACCTTCACCACGTAGGCGCCCTGGGCCGCGACATTGCCCGTGATGGTGACGTTGCGGCACTGGGGATAGAACGGATCACACGAAGGCCCCTGGCCGCTGGCCAGCCGCGCGCCCAAGGTGCGGTTATTGTAATCGTAGGCGTAGAGCTCCACACGGAACGCTTGATTGTAGCCCACGTTGTAGGCCTGCACTGTCATCACCTGGGCGACCGGCGTGTAGACGAGGATCCAGTCCACGTCGCCCACCCGGTGGAAGGTGTGCTTGAGCTGCGGCGCCCCGTACGCGGAAGCAGTGAGGTGCGTGTCGTCGTTTTCGAAGGCGTCCGGGGGCACCAGCAGACAGTTGGCATTGGACGAGGGGACGTTCCTGGTGCAGACGCCGCTTTGGCATCCACAGCCGGTGATGCAATCCGCGCCCGTGGAGCAGGTTCGCAGGGGCGGCGCGTCGCAGTCGATGGTGGGAGGAGGCGGACCGGGGATCACGTCCGCCGGCACGCAGGCGCCGCTTCGACATTGACAATAGCTGCTGCAGTTGAGGTCGCTCGAACAGCTCCGGAGCGTGGCTGCTTGCGTTCGGAGCGCGTCGGCGGGGGCCTCCTCCTCAATGCTTCCACAACCCACGAGGCCCAGCAGCAGTGCGGCGACACTCCATCGGATTCTCTTCACGGGGTTCTCCTCTGGGTTTCCAGGTCGGATGCCTCAGGCGGGTCCTGCCGGAAACCCTCTCCTTCACGGATTGTGAATCCTGACACCTGGATAGGGAGTCGGCAACCTCTGTCAAAGAAGGCCCGGTGTCGGTGTGGGATGGAGGACGCCGGGGCCCGGATGTTTGACTTTGCCCAGACTCCGTACCGCTTCAGGTCGTACGTCGGGGCGGGCCGCCAGTCGCTCCCATTCGGGACGGCGCGCCAGTCCGTCACCTTCACCGCGTAGTCTTTCGACAGGGTGAAATCTGTCGGAGAGTAGCGGAATTTCGCTCGGGCCTTCGGGACGGTGAAGGCCCATCGGATGCGGAGGAAGTCGGAGGACTCGAACACAGTGCCATTCAGCTCGCTCTTGCCTCCCACGAGGGGCGCGTGGCCCCTCCGTCCTGTGGCCTTTTGGCAACGAGCTGAGAGCGTGTACCGTATGCGTTCGACGGATCTCGCGCTGATGTGAGGGGCGGGCCAGCTACCCCCCTGTGTCAGGAAGTTTGTCGCCTCTGCCGTGCGCGCCTCGCTCGCTCGCATTGACGCACGGTTCGACAAGGCCGTGTGACGCGCTCAGGACGCAGCGGCCGAGGTTGGGTCGGCACGGGGAGGAAAGAAGTGCATCGGAGTGTCGTGAAAGGGTCTCGCTCGCGTATCCTTGCTTCATGGGCCTCTTCAATCGCCTCTTCGGTCGCGTGGTCAGGCCGGCACCCACCTCGCCCGAGGCTGTGCGCGAGCTCCTCTTCGATGCCGTGCAATCACAGGATGACGCCGCGCTCATCCGGCTCTGTGCCGAGCACGAAGCCCTGCTCCTCGAGCACTACCCTGCCTGGTTGATGGTTCCCGAGAGCGTCCGCAAGGAGCCGACACACCTCCAGCGCTATGGCCAGGGGCTCATCGGCATCGCTCAGTGCCTCGCGCAGACTCGGAACCGGCCCGAAATGTTCCAGCGGATGATGGGGACTCCCGCCGATAACCCCATCGTGCGCTGGCAGGAGACACGGGAGCGCGCCAACACGCTCATGCGCGGGCTGGACTTCGAAGGTGCGCTATCGCTGCTCACTCCCGAGGCGGAGCGAATCCAGGGCCTGTCGGGAGGAAACGCCGAGTCCATGAAGGCCATGACCTCCGGGCAGATGGCCGCGTGTCATTTCCAGGCGGGCCGGGCGGAGACCGCGCTTCCGCTCTTCCGGCAGGCGATTGACCTGTGCCGGAGGGCCCGTGACGACGAGGGCGTCGTCGTCTACCTGGAAAACAGCTTCGAGGCGCACCGCTACCTGGGACAGGGAGGGGATGCGGCAGGCGTGGCCAGGGAACTCGCGGTGGCGCTGGAGCAGGTGGGCCAGGCTTCGCGGGCCCGCCGCATCCGGAAGGTCGCCGAAGTCGTCCGGGCCGGTGAGCCGCTCAATCGGGTGGTGGCGCAACTCGACAGCGTCACCCTCGAACTGGACGAACTGCCCGCGCTCATTGAGGGGAGGCTGCAATTCATCTTCTGCCGCAATCGACTCGACCTCGCGCGCACCACGGCCCTGGTCGAGCGAGGCCGTGAGCTGGGCGGGGAGGGCCGCTACGGGGAGGCGCTCGCGCTCTTCCAGGAGGCACGGCGTATCGACTCCTACTCGCCCGAGCCCCGCTACGAAGGGGCCGTCACGCTCCTCCACCTCCAGCGCGCGAGCGAGGCCGTGTCCTGGTACGACGAGGTGGAGGCGCTTGCGCCGGGCTGGTACCGGTGTCGCGCCGAGCGCTGGCTGGCCGCTGGAATCGCCGCCGGAAGGATTCCATACGGGGCCTTCACCGTGATGCGCACGCTCGAGCTTCCGAACCTGGGCGCGGAGGACCGGTTGCGACTCACGCGCCAGGCCATCGGCGAGGCACCGGGAGTGCCCGAGCTTCAACTGCAACTGGGCCGGCAGCTCACGGCGCTCGACCGGAAGGACGAGGCACGGGAGGCGCTCGAGGTGGGGTTGGCACAGGCGGAGGAGCCAGACATCCGCTCGCGTCTGCTGATCGAGTCCGCGGCCGATGCCGCGCCTTCGGCGGACCGGGACAGGATGCTCCACGAGGCCATGGAGCCTGGGGGAAACCTGGTCGCCGCGGCAATGGCGCGGGTCCTGCTCCACTCGGGAACCGGCCAGCGCCTGGTTCACTGAGCCGCAGTCTGGTGCCACGAGCCCGCCTCGCGCATTGCCGACCCAGGAAGAACGATGACCGCGCGCGCCTCGCTCGCATTGACGCACTGCCGAAGGCGGCCTTGCCGCGTCCATGACGCAGCGACCGAGTTTTGGGTAGGCACAGGTCCACGAAGTATCGAGCAGGCGCGTCAGAGCTGCTGGTACATCACCAATGCATCGACGTCGCCCGCGGTGGGATGCCGGAACGCCAGCGGCAGCCGCCCGACGATGTCGAACCCGAGCGCCTGCCAGAGCTTCACGGCCCGCGTGTTCGTGCTGACGACGAAGTTGAACTGCATGGCGCGGTAGCCACGCACGCGCGCATGCTCCAGCGAGTGCGCGCACATACGACGCGCGATGCCTCGGCCCAGCGCGGCCGCGCTGGTCATGTAGCCACAGTTGCAGACGTGCCGTCCGCCACCGGCCTGGTTCGGACGGATGAAATAGGTGCCGACAATGACGCCGTCCTCCTCCGCGACGAACGTCTCCCTGTCCGGCCCCATCCAATAGGCCAGCGCGTCCGCTTCGCTCATGTTCGTGTCGAGCGCGTACGTGGTGCCTTCGCGAATGGTGGGGAGGATGATGGCTGCAATGCCCGCGGCATCAACAGCTTCGGCTCTCCTGATGAGCATGGCGGGAGTCTACCGCGGGCAAGGGCCGTGTGGGCGTGATCCGGTTCCGTGGCTCTCCCGCACTTCGTGTGGTTCCTCTCTGGTCGTGCGACTCGAGTTGCGTGTGCGGCGCTTCTGCTGCCGAAACCCGGACTGCTCCCGCCGCACGTTCGCGGAGCGGCCGGTGCGCCTGCTGGCCGCTCAGGCTCAGCGGACACGGCGGCTGGCCACCACGCAGTGCGCCGTTGCAATCACAGCCGGAGCAGAGGCTGGGGCCAGGCTGCTCAAACCCCTGGCCATGCCCACCAGTCCCGGTACCCTCCTGCGGCTGATTCGCCGTGCTCCTCTGCCTCCTCCCAGCCCCGCTCGCGTCCTGGGCCTCGACGACTGGGCGCTGCGCAAGGGGCGCACCTACGGCTCCATCCTTGTCGACCTGGAAGCGCACTGCGTGCGGGACGTGTTGCCAGACCGCTCAACTCACACGGTGAGCACCTGGCTGCACCAGCACCCCGGCGTGGAAGTCATCGCCAGAGACCGGTCGACTGAGTACGCACGAGCAGCGGCACTGGGCGCTCCAGAGGCCCAGCAGGTAGCGGACCGCTGGCACTTGCTGCTGAATGGACGGCAAATGATGCAAAGCTGGATGACCAGCGCTCACCTCCGCCTTCGAGCGCTACCAGCCGTTTCGAGCGCAGACACTCCTCCCGCACGTCGTCACACCGAGCAAGGCCAACGAGGTCCTGCAGGCCCTTCGAAGCGTGGTTGGGCGAGGCGCGTGCGTGCGAAGTCAGCGCGGTGGAAACCTTTGCGGAGGGCCTCGAACAGGACGGCGCTGCCGTCCGGGCAGCGCTGACCACTCCCTGGCGCGACGCCCAGGCCGAAGACCAAATCACGAAGCTCAAGCTTCTCAAGCGTCAGATGTATGGCCGCGCCAACTTCGACCTGTTCCGTCGCCGAGTGCTGCTCACCATCTGAGCCTACGGTCCATACGAAGTGCGGGAGAGCCACTGAACCGGGCCACGCCCCAAGGTGCCCGGCGGCTGCTGTAGAGTGGGGCCGTGTCCATCATCGTCTTCCGCGACCGTGCCGCAATGTCCCCGGAGGGGCGGTTCACTTTGGAGGCGCGCTCCTCTCACAACTGGGGGATGGACCGCCACCAAGACGGGGGGGCACGGTTGGAGGACGACTCTTTCGCCAAGTACCGCGAGGACCAGTGTGGGTTCGGCTACCGGCTAGGAGTCTGTGGCGGTAACGGATTGAGGGGCGAGAGCGGACGAGGCAGGAGGCCCGCCGCTCGATTGCGGCGGATGGTTACTGCCCAGCCGTCGCGCGGAAGAGCTTGAGGAGGTTGTGGGTGG
>NZ_JABXEM010000414.1:0-6605 GCF_013372595.1 Myxococcus sp. AM011 | reverse complement strand
CGCCCGGCCCGGACGGGCGGGTGCGCCTGACCACGGACTCCTCGGACCTGGGGCCCTTCATGACGTACGCGAAGGACACCTCGGCGCGCGAAGCGCTGTGGCGCCTGGGACGACGACGGGGCCACCCGCGCAACCTGGACACACTCGCGAGCATGCTCCAGGCACGCCACGCGTTGGCCACGCTGCTGGGTTACCCGAGCTGGGCGGCCTACGCGGCCGAGGACAAGATGGTGCGCGAGGAGCGCGTGGCGGCGGACTTCATCGAGGAGCTGGCCGCCGCCGTCGACGGGCGCATGCGCTCCGAGTACGCCGCGCTCTTGACGCGCAAGCAGCGGGACGTGCCGGCCGCCACGCGCGTGGAGCCCTGGGAGCAGGCGTGGCTGGAGGACAGGGTGCGCGCCGAACAGTACCGCTTCGACTCGCGCGAGCTGCGGCCGTACTTCGAATACACGCGCGTGAAGCGCGGGGTGATGGACCTCACCTCCAGCCTCTTCGGCCTCACCTATCGCCGCGTGCTGGACGCGCCCGTCTGGCACCCGGACGTGGAAGTCTTTGACGTCTACGAGGGCGCCGAGCGACGAGGCCGCTTCTACCTGGACATGCACCCGCGCCCCGGCAAGTACACGCACGCGGCGCAGTGGGACCTGGCCGTCGGCCGCGCGGGCAAGTCACTTCCCGAGGGCGTGCTGACGTGCAACTTCCCTCGCCCCGGCGCGCGGCCCGCGCTGCTCCAGCACTCCGAGGTGCGGACGTTCCTCCACGAGTTCGGCCACCTGCTGCACCACGTGCTGGGCGGCCGGGTGCGCTGGGCGGGCCTGTCCGGCACGCGCACGGAGGTCGACTTCGTGGAGGCCCCCGCGCAGGTGCTGGAGGAGTGGGCCTGGAGCGTGGAGCCGCTGCAGCGCTTCGCCCGGCACATCGACACGGACGCGCCGCTGCCCGCCGACCTCATCTCCCGGATGCGCCGCGCGGACTCCTTCGGCAAGGGGCTCTGGGTGCGCCAGCAGCTCTTCTACGCCGCCGTCAGCCTCTCCCTGCACTCGGGCGCCCCCGCGGCGGGCACCGACGCCACCACCGCGAGCGTCCTGGCCCTCCAGGAGCGCTACCTGCCCTTCCGCGCCATCAGCGGTACGTACGCCCACCTCGCCTTCACCCAGTTGGATGGCGACTACTCGGCGCTCTACTACACGTACCTCTGGTCGCTCGTCATCGCGCGCGACCTGCTCACGCCCTTCGAACGGCACGGGCTGATGGACGAGGAGACGGCCCACCGCTACCGCGACACCGTCCTGGCGCCGGGCGGCTCCAAGGACGCCGCGGACCTGGTCCGGGA
Organism: Myxococcus sp. AM011; assembly: GCF_013372595.1. Taxonomy (NCBI): domain Bacteria; kingdom Pseudomonadati; phylum Myxococcota; class Myxococcia; order Myxococcales; family Myxococcaceae; genus Myxococcus; species Myxococcus sp. AM011. The sequence goes on along the minus strand of NZ_JABXEM010000414.1, from coordinate 5,272 downwards.
CTTCCTCGGCCGGGGCTACGACTTCGGGGCGTACTCGCGTTGGCTGGAGGGCCGCTGACGCATCCCGCCGGGGGCTGTAAATTCAAAGGGCCCCGCGATGTGAATCGCGAGGCCCCTTGTGTTGTGAATCCGTCAAACCCGCACCGGCACGCTCACGGGGAGCATGACTTCAGTGCACGGCGGGTACGGATGCGGCCACTTCCGGCTGGAGGGTGATGCCCTGCGCGTCCGGATCCAACCGGACCTGCACGGGCACGCCCTGGAAGCGGTACTGGGCCAGCGAATCCGCTGCTCCGTCGAGGAGAAGCTGGTAGCGCTCCTCCAGCTCCACGGCGATGAGCAGCATCGTCTCGCCCGCGTCCGCCACACCCGGGCGGTACACCTGGCACCGCTGGAACCGCGCCCAGCGACCGTTCTCCATCTTCACCAGCTCGCCGTCGTAAGCCATGCGCAATTCCTCCGCAGCAATGAGACGAGAACCAATGTAAGGACGAATTAACTCGCTGTCATCCCCCCTCTTGAAAATTCGTTAAGGCCTTTGAATTTCCGGGGGTTACACGACAGTTCCGGGGCTGGCGGGCAGATCATCCGGGGCCGCTGCTCAAAAATGTAAATTTGCCAGCCAGTCAATCCTGTCAAGGGAGCGAGGCGGCGCCGAGTCCGAGGCCGGGACAGGTCCCTGGGGGACTTGGGCGCGTCAGCGGGGCGGTAGCGCCAGGCGGCGGGGTCTCCTAGATTCAGAGGGATGAAGTTGCCAGGGCTGTTCCGCAAAGAGCGAACCACCATCGCCGCCGCCGACGCCCAGGACCACGCCGAGAAGCTGCTGGCGGAGTCCTTGCGCCTGTTGGGACAGGTGTGCACGAAGGTCGCGGACGCCATCGAGTCGCAGCGGTTGTCGCGCCAGGGCTATGCGCACAACACGTATCTGCGGCGGACGGACCACCGGTCCGACGAATCCGAGGAGTTGGAGAAGAAGCCCCGAGAGTAGCCGTGTGCCGGGCTCTCAACGGACTCGCTGGAAGCCGGTTGCATCGCGAGGGTGGTTGGCTGTTGAAAAGTGGGGCGCCCCCTTCCGGAATGAAGTTCCCGTTCCCATCTTGCCGCCCATAGAATCCCGCGGTTGAGACGCCGCAGCTCCCCTCTGAGGCCCTGCCATGTCCCACATCCTGGTCGTCGATGACGACGCGAGTCACCGCACGCTCATCAGCGATGCCCTCGAGGAGATGGGTTACCGAACCGTCGAGGCCGCCAACGGCAAGGAAGCGTTGGACCATCTGGAGGGCGACATGCCCGCCGCCGTGCTGCTCGACCTGCGCATGCCGGTGATGAGCGGGTGGGGCCTTCTGGACGCGCTGAAGAAGATGCCGCGCGCCAGGGGTCTGCCCATCATCATCATCTCCGGCTACGGCTTCGAGTGGGAGGCGGAGCTGGTGGGCGCGGCCGGCTACATCTCCAAGCCCGTGGACCTGGACAAGGTGCGGATGACGGTGCAGCAGATCGTCGGCCCGCCGGAGATGGCCTTCGTCCACTGACTTCCGCGCCCGGTTCCGCCGGGTGGGGATTGTCGCGGGGGGCCGGGCTCGGGTGTGATGGCGTCACTTCATGACGCCCTCCCCTTCCGATGACCTCGCCGTCGACGCGCGCGGGCTGATCAAGCGCTTCGGTGGCTTCACCGCGCTCAACGGCCTGGACCTCCAGATACCCAAGGGGGCCTTCTACGCGTACCTGGGCCCCAATGGCGCCGGGAAGTCCACCAGCATCGCGCTCCTGACAGGCGTGTACGGCCCCGACGCGGGCTCCATCCGCATGCTCGGCGTGGACGCGGTGCAAAAGCCCATGGAGGTGAAGCGCCGCGTGGGCGTGGTGCCGGAGGAGCTGAGCCTCTTCGAGCGGCTCACCGGCCGGCAGTACCTCACCTTCTGCGCGCGCATGTATGGCCTGGACGGCGACGAGGCCGCCGCGCGGGCCACGGAGCTGCTGGAGCTGACGGAGCTGACGTACAAGGCGGGCTCGCTCGTCTCCGAGTACTCCAAGGGCATGCGGCGTCGGCTCGCCATCGCCGCGGCGTTGATCCACGCGCCGGAGCTGGTGCTCCTGGACGAGCCCTTCGAGGGCATCGACGTGCTGGCGGCGGGCGTCATCCGCGAGCTCTTGCGCGAGCTGAGCCGGCGCGGCGTCACGCTGCTGCTCACCACGCATGTGCTGGAAATCGCGGACCGGCTGGCCACCCACGCGGGCATCATCCAGGCCGGACGCATGCTGGACCAGGGGCCGGTGTCCTCCTTGCTCCAGCGCTACGACTGTTCCTCGCTGGAGGCGGTGTTCGAGAAGCTCATCGCCGTGCCCTCGTCGCGCAACGCGCGGCTGTCGTTCTACGGCGAGGCCCCCGCTCCCGTCGTCCCGCTGCGGGAGCCGGCATGAATCGCCCCGCCGTTCCCGGCTTCTTCCGGCACCTGTGGCTGTTGTGGGGGCTGCGCTTCAACATCGGGTTGAACCAGGGGCCGGGCAAGAGCCGCCTGCTCGCGGTGGGCTCGTTCATCGCGTCGAGCGCGCCGGGCCTGTTCTTCGGCCTGTTCTTCTTCGCGCTGATGCGGCTCAAGCCCGTCGTGGAGAGCGACGTCTGGCCGTACTTCATCCTCAACCTGCTGTGCTTCGTCACCTTCTCCGTGTGGGTGACGTGGCCGCTGTTGTCCGCCGGCGTGGATGACCACTCGGAGCTGAGCCGGTACGCGGCGTTTCCGATTTCGCCCTTCCGCCTGCTCATCGCCTCCACGGTGGCCAGCCTCTTCGAGCCGCGCGCGCTGGTGTTCTACGCGCCGCTCACGGGCGCCGCGCTGGGCTTCGCCTCCGTCTATCCCTTGTGGGCACCGTGGCTGGCGGTGGTGCTCTACGTGCTGTTCGCGTTCCTGTGCGCGGCGTGGAGCCGCGTGGCGCTGTACGCCGTCATCAACGTGCTGCGGGAGAAGCGCAGCGCTGAAATCATGGGCGGCGGCCTCCTGGCCTTCCTGGTCGCCGCGTCGTTCATCCCGCCCATCGACACCTCGTGGCTGACGGCGGTGGGCGAGGACGGGGTGGACGCGCTGGACATGTCGCTCATCATCAACGCGGCGGTGGCGCTGGGACGCGTTCCTCCGGGCTTCTTCGGAGATGGCCTGGGACAGCTCGCCTGGTACCGCCCGCGCGTGGCGATGGCGGAGGGGTTGGGCCTGTTGTTCTTCGCGGCCATGGGCATGGCGGTGGCGTACGCGCTGCTGATGCGCTTCCACCGGCAGTCGGGCCGCGCGGGGCCGCAGATGAAGGACGCGAAGGACAAGAACCCCTTCGAGCGCACGCGCACGCGCTTCACCACGCTGGTGACGCGTGAGGCGCTCGACTTGTGGCGCAACCCTCGCGCGCGCCTGCTCGCGTCGGTGCCCTTCATCCTGGCCATCCTGCTGAAGCTCCTGTCCGGCCGGGACTTGTTCGTCTTCCTGCTGGGGGGCTCGGCGGACGCGTGGCTGATGGGCGGCCTGTGCATCTACGGCGCGGTGGTGATTGCGTCGACGTTCTCCCAGAACACGTTCGCCTATGACGGGCAGGGCTTCGCGGCGTTCCTCGCGGCGCCGTTGGACCTGGCGGACGTGCTGCGCGCGAAGAACCAGGTGCAGGCGACGGCGGCGCTCGGCATGGCGCTGCTGGTGGCCGTCTTCTACCGGGTGTACTTCGGCTTCGGGACGGTGGTGGATATCGCCTGCGCCCTGGCCGCGGTGCTGGGCGTGGTGCCCATCCTGATGGCCGCCGGCAACTTCCTCTCGCTGTACTTCCCGGTGAAGTTCCACGCGAGCCTCAAGCGGCGCGACAAGGTGCCGCTGACAGCGTCCATGCTGGGCATCTTCGCGGCCAGCATCGGCTGCATGCCCTTCGGCTGGGCGCTGAAGCTTGCGGGGAAGGACGGGCCGTCCTGGCAGTCCGCGGCGATGATTGCCCTGTGCGCGGCCCTCAACCTGGTCATCTACCGGGGCTCGCTGCCCCTGGCGCTGCGCCTGTTGGACCGGCGGCGGGAGGTCATCCTCCACGCCGTGACGCGCGAATAGCACGAAGGGCCGTGGCCGCCTGGGAAGGTGGACCACGGCCCCTCGGATGTCTGCTTCGAGCGACGCGGAGCCAGGGCTCAGTACGTCACGCCGTGCTTCGCGGCCTGGGCCTTGACGCCCTTCATCACGTTGGCGTCGAAGGCGTCCTCCTTCTCGGGACGATTCTTCGCGAGCCAGGCCTCGCGCTCGGCGGCGAGCTTGGACGCCTGCGTCTCCAGCGCCTTCTTCTCGTCGGAGAGCTGCTGCACCTTCTTCGCCCGCCCCTCCACGCTCAGGCCCTTCAGCTCGGAGGGAAGCTCGTCGTCACGCACGCTCGCCAGTGACGCGGGCGCGGCGACCAGGTCCACCGCTCCACCCACCGCCTTGGGCGCGCTGCTCGGGGCGGGAGCCCCCGCCGCGCCGCTGCCACCCCTGCTGCTCGTCTTGCGCATGTAGCTGATGCGCTCGGCCGCGGCCTCCGGCGCCAGCTCCGCCATGGCGTCGGCGCGGGCCCTGTTCGCGGCCTGCACCTCCGCCTTGCCGGTGTAGAGCGTCTTCGACGCCAGCTCCGCGTTCACCTTCGACAGCTCCGCGTCGTACGGCGTCGCCACCGCCACCATGCCGCCCGACTGGTCGATGGAGTCGAACGTGCCGTCCGTCAGCTTCGCCACGTACTTCCACGCCACCTGCGTCTCCTCATCCGAGCCGCAGCGCACCGTGTTCACCACGATGTGCTGCTCGCGGGCGCGCTTCGCCCAGAACTTGAAGTCCCAGTCATCGTTGCGCTTCGCCGGAGGCGCGTCACCCACCAGGAAGATGGCCTTCATCACGGACCGGTCCTGGTTCCACGACAGCTTCGACACGGCCTCGCCCAGGCCCCGGCCCACATGCTCGGGCGAGTCACCGCCGCCGCCCGCCTCGAAGCGCCGCAGGTTCGCGAACACCGTGTCCAGGTCGTCGCTCAGGTCGAACCGCTTCGTCACGTAGTCGTCCCCGACGTCCCGGTACGCCACGAGGCCGACCTTCAGGTGCGGCGTGGGCCGGCCCTGGGCGATGCGAGACGCGATGGAATAGATTTTCGACTTCGCGCCCTCCAGCAGGCCGCTCATCGAGCCCGTCGTATCGAGCACGAAGACCACCTCGATTTCAGGGCGGGGCGCCTTCGCCTTCGCGTCCACCGGGGGCTGCTCCTGGACGGGCTTCACCGCCGGGGGCGGCTT